>CATJJD010000183.1 GCA_949740385.1 uncultured Lachnospiraceae bacterium | reverse complement strand
TTGGCTTTACGGACGGGGAAGTAAAGGAGCTTTTTGCGTATTACGGGTATCCGGACCGCTATCCTGCGGCGAAAAAATGGTACGACGGCTACCGTTTTGGCAATACGGATGTGTACTGTCCGTGGGATGTTTTAAACTACTGCGATTCACTGCTGGATGACAGCCGCGCGCAGCCGCGGAATTACTGGATCAATACAAGCAGCAATGATGCGGTGAAACGGTTTGTCAGAGAGTCGGCCAATGCGGCCACAAGGCGGGAGATCGAGAGTCTTGTGGCAGGCGGGGAGATCGGGAAGGAAATTTACGAGGAGCTCACATACCCGGAAATTTACGAGACGATCGACCATGTGTGGAGCCTGCTTTTTACCACAGGCTATCTGACACGGCGCGGCGTGGCGGAGGGAAGGCGGGTGAAGCTGGCCATTCCGAATCTGGAAATCCGGGACATTTTTGTGACACAGATTATGGACTGCTTCCGGGAGGATGTCCGAAAGGACAGGGATACGCCGGACCGCTTCTGCGATGCGCTGCAGAAGGGGAATGCGGATAAGGTGGAACAGATTTTTACCGAATATCTGAGAAAAACCATCAGTATAAGAGATACTGCCGTCCGAACCGGGATGAAAGAAAACTTTTACCACGGCGTACTGCTCGGTATTTTAGGCGTAAAAGAGCGCTGGGGCATTTCATCCAATCGGGAAATGGGGGAGGGCTACGCAGATATACTTGCGGAACCGGACTCCGGAAATACGGCGATTATCATAGAAGTAAAATACGCGCATAACGGAGATCTGGACAATGCCTGCAGAGCCGCGCTGAAACAGATCGACGACACCGGATATGAAGAGGATCTTGAAGACAGCGGGGCAGAGTACATTCTGAAATACGGCATTGCCTGTTATAAAAAACGCTGCAGGGTTATGCTGGCAGTAAAACAGAAGTAGCGCAGGCTTTGACGGCCATCGGTCGGAAAATGTCAAAATCCACCAGTTGATTCTTGCCCTCTTAATATGAGAAAATTACCAGGAAGGTTATTTTTTCGTGTTAAGAGGGTTTTTTTGCGCGTGTTTTTTGTCCGGATTTCCTTTAATATAGTATCAGGGACTGTAATTGAAACGAAAGGAGAACAAAGAGGATGAAAATTTTAGGACTCTCTTTTGGAAAGAAGAACGCAAACACGGACATTCTTGTGAAGGAGGCGCTGTTTGGCGCAAGGGAGGCGGCCCCGGAGGCGGAGGTTAATTTTATCAATACCGTGAATCTGAACATCGGAAGATGCAGAGGCTGCGGGGCCTGCTCCACGCAGCTTGAGAAGGGGAAGGACAACGTCTGCATTTTCAAGGACGATTTCCAGGCGCTGGAGGACGAGGTGCGGGCTGCGGATGTGCTGATTGTCGGCGCGCCGGTCTATGTGCTGCAGCCGGTTGGGCAGTTCAAGGATTTCGTGGACCGCTTCTACTGCCGGCACGACTATTCCGCCATAAACTGGGTGCTGGATAAGAGAAGGAGCGGCGAGATGCCGGGCAATGCGGAGGATTTCCCGATGGAGCGGCTGAAAAAGCGCACTGTGTCCTACATATCCGTCGGCGGAGCCACAACGGACAACTGGACATCCATGGGGACGGCAAGTCTGCACCTGTTCGGCTTTCCGCCGATGATGAAGGTGATGGGCAATTACAACGCCAACTCCATGGGGACGGTGGGCAATCCGTACCTGGACGATCAGCTGATTGCGGACATGCATGAGATGGGAAAGCGCACCGTGCTTGGCTACCGCGACGACGCAGTGTCATTTTTTGAGCCGGAGGGAAAACCGCAGGGCGTGTGTCCGGTCTGCCGCCAGAGGCTGATCACCATTCTGCCGGGCACGACGACGGTGGAGTGTCCGGTGTGCGGCATCGAGGGAGAGCTCTCCATAAAAGATAATGCGGTGCATGTGGAATTTTCCGAGGCACAGCAGAACCGCGCCAGAGGAACCTTTGCAGGGCTCAGAGAGCACACAACGGAGATTCAGAGCTTCGGCGGAATCTGCGGCCCGAAGATCATGGCGAACAAAGAGAAGCTGGACGCGCTGATGGACGAGCGCATCAAAAAATTCGACGAGACTGTCAACCGGTAAGGCCGAAAACAGCAGGTCAATTTTCACTATGTGATTCTTGCCCCTTTTGTCCGGCAGGCGTTCAGCGCGTTTAATATCCGGACTTAACACAACAAAAATAGAAAAGCAGCGCATGCGGCCGTCTGCTAAACTGATACTATCATAAAACTTACATATTAAGAAAAATCAGGAGGAAAGATTATGAGACTGAAAAAGCTGACGGCTGCGGTGCTTGCGGGAACGATGGTTCTTGCACTGACAGCCTGCGGAAAAGACGCGCCGACCCAGAGTGGGGGCGGTACGCCTGGAACAGAAAAGACAAATGAGGCGGACGGCGGGGGAGAGCAGCAGAACGAGCCTGCGGTTGCCGGGGTTCTGACACCGAACAGCGACCCGGTGAACACGAACACAAGTGACGAGACGCTGCGCATCGGCCTCTCTTCCGAGCCTTCCACCCTCTGGGGCGCGTCGGAGGGCAAGGCGGAGAACGAGGAGCAGATCATTAACGCGGCTCTTCTGGACCGGCTGGTGAATGTGGACCCTGTCACAAAGGAGGTTCTGCCGAATCTGGCCACAGACTGGGAGTGGGTGGATGAGACCCACTGCAAATTCATTCTCCGCGACGATGTGACCATGTCCGACGGAACGCCCCTTGTGGCGGAGGATGTGGTGTACACCGTCGGCATCTGGACGGAGCGCTGCGCCACAAACGACACCGGAAAGTTCATTGTGGGTGCCGAGGCGGAGGATGAGAAGACCGTGACAATCGAGTTTACGGTGGCGGCGCCGGATCTTTTAGCCATGATGGCCTGGGGCAATTTCGGAATTGTCAGCGAGGACGAGGTCAACGCGGCGGGCGGTCTGGACGCGGTGGGAAAGAACCCGGCCGTCGGTTCCGGCAAATACAGATTCAAGGAGTGGAAGAGCGGCCAGTCCGTCACGCTGGAGCGAAACGACAGCTACTGGAACCCGGATTATAAGGGCTACTTTAAGGAGATTGTCTTTACCTTCACAAGCGACGCGGCGGCCCGGGAGATGGCCATTGAGTCCGGCGATTCCGACCTGACCATCGACGTTCCGATCAGCCAGGCGGCCACCTACGCCCAGAGCAGCGCGGTGTCCACCTACATTTACTCCTTCGGACAGGTAATCCACCTGTGGTACAACATGGGTGAGAATGCGAAAGCAACAAAGGATCAGAAGGTGCGCGCCGCCATCGACAAGGCGCTGAATTTCGACGCCGTCACGCAGGTGGCCACAGCGGGCTTCGGCACCCCGGCCATGGCATATATGGACCCGGCGGCTACCTATTATAAAGAGAACTATACGGCGGAGGAGAGAGCCGTGGACATCGAGGGGGCAAAGGCGCTTCTGGCGGAGGCCGGCTATGAGAACGGGCTTGAGATTACGGCTCTGGGCCTTGCGGACCTCACTCCGGTGCTCACGGTTATGCAGGCCAACCTGGCGGAGGCCGGCATCACACTGAATATCGACACGCCGGACACCGCGCAGTTTGTGGAGGGCGCTTTCGGCGGCAGCTATGATATTATCTGTGTGGGCGACGATCTGACCGTCCGCACGCCGACCATCGTTCCGTTCTGTACGAAGCTGAACGTCAACGGGCCGGGCATGGTAATCGGCGGGCCGAAGTGGACGACCGACGAGCTGGATGCGGCGATCGCCGCACTGATTTCCGAGTCGGATACCTCAAAGCTTGAGGAGCAGGGGCTTGCAATCGGCAATATGTTAAAGGAGCAGACCGTCTGCTCCAACCTCTACTCCGAGATGAAGGCGGTCATTACGGCGAAGGATTTAAAGGGCTACTGCACGAGAGAGCGCGGCTACATTGATGTGACGACTTTATACAGATAGCATGACAGACATTGCCCGGGGCGAGCACCCCGGGCAGTATTTCAAATGAGGATGTGTTAACAGCCCGGACAGAAAGGGCTGTTGGAAAGTGGGAGAAGCGTATGCTCAAATATATCGTGAAAAGAATTTTATACCTGATTCCGATTTTGCTCGGCGTATCTGCCATTATCTTTGCCTTAAAGACCATCACACCGGGAGATCCGGCAAGGCAGATTCTCGGAAATGAGGCATCGGAGGAGCAGGTGCAGGCGAAGAGGGAGGAGCTGGGATTAAACGATCCGGTTGTGGTGCAGTATCTGCGCTATATCGGAGGCATTGTGACGGGGGGCGATTTCGGCGATTCCTACCGGACCGGCGAGCCGGTGCTTTCGGAGATCGTGCCAAGACTGTGGACATCCGCAAAGATCACGTTCGGCGCGGTGATCATCGGGGCGGCTGTCGGCGTGCTTCTCGGCATTATCTCGGCCCTTAAAAAGTACACCTGGGCGGATTCTCTGGTGCTTGTCATCTCCATGTTTTTCCAGTCGGTGCCGGAGTTTGTGGTGGCACTTGTGCTCATCATGATTTTTGCGGTGAATCTGCACCTTCTGCCGGCCACGGGGCTTGAGAGCTGGCAGGGCTACATTATGCCGATGCTCTGTATCGGCCTCTCCTCGGTGGCGGGATATACCCGCATCACCCGCTCTTCGATGCTGGAGGTGCTGGGAGAGGACTATATCCGGACGGCCAGGGCAAAGGGCCAGTCCGAGAGCAACATCACGGTTCACCACGCCCTTCGAAACGCCATGATTCCGGTGGCCCAGTCTGTGGGAACGAACCTGGGCAACGCCATCGGCGGCGGGATGGTGCTGGAGACGGTGTTCGGCGTGCCGGGAGTCGGCAAGTATATCGTGGACTCCATCACGCAGCGCAATTACCCGTCGGTGCTGGGCGGCGCGCTGATCATTGCGATGGTTCTTACGGTGATCAACCTGATCGTGGACGTCAGCTTTGTGCTGATTGACCCGAGACTGAAAACAACGATCATATCCGGCGGGGCGAAGCGTGCTCCGAAGAAAAAAATAAAGGCCGCATAGGGGGAGGAAACAGCCATGTCAAAAATACATACTCCCGCGATGGAGAAAATCGAGAAGAAAAACGCAAAAAGAAAAAAGCCGGTGCGCTCGACTCCGGGAAGAGAGTCCTGGAAGCGCTTTAAGAGAAATCCGACGGCGCTAATCGGTCTTGGAGTCGTCTGCTTTCTGATTCTTGTGGCGATTTTTGCGCCGCTTATTGCGCCTTACGACTATCAGACCCAGGACTACAGCGTCATGATGCAAAAGCCGGGGGCAGAGCACTGGTTCGGAACAGACCAGTTTGGAAGGGACATTTTCAGCCGCATCATTTACGGGACCCGCTACTCCCTGGTGATCGCCCTCTTCTGTACCATTGCCGCCTTCTTCACCGGGGGACTGCTGGGCATTATCGCCGGGTACTTCGGGGGCCGGGCGGACACGGTCATTATGCGGATTATGGACATTTTCCAGTCGATTCCGATGATTATGATGGCGATGTGCATCGTTGCGGTGCTGGGAAACGGCATTCCGCAGCTCGTTGCGGCCATTATGTTCGCCTCAATGCCGACGATGGCAAGAAACAACCGGGCCGCCATTCTGCGGGTCAGGGGAAGCGACTACATTGAGGCCTCCGCGGCCATCGGCGTGGGGCAGCTTCGGATGATCGCAAAGCATATGATTCCCAATGCGGTGGGCGTTATGATTATCTACTTTGTGGGATTTCTCGCGGTGTCCATTATGATGATGTCGTCCATGAGCTACATCGGCGTGGGACTCTCCGCGCCGACGCCGGAGTGGGGGCTGATCTTAAACGACGGCAAGGCGTATCTGACCTCCGCGCCGTACATGATGGTATTCCCGGCGCTGATGATTATGATCACATGCTTTGCCTTCAACCTGATGGGCGACGGTTTGAGGGACGCGTTTGACCCGCGGCTTAAGTAAACGGTTCACGAAAAGAGGGATAGACGATGAGTGATAATTTATTGAGTGTGAGAGAGCTTGTGATTCACTACGAGACGGACGAGGAGGTGGTGGAGGCTGTCAACAATATCAGCTTCGACCTGAAAAAAGGGGAAATTCTCGGGCTTGTGGGGGAGACCGGAGCCGGAAAAACAACCACGGCTCTCGGAATTATGGGGCTTTTGCCGCCGAAGGTTGCAAATGTGATTTCCGGAAGCGTTGAGCTGGACGGAAATGATCTCCTCAGGATGACGGACCGGCAGATGCGAAAGATCCGGGGGAAGCGGATCTCCATGATTTTTCAGGACCCGATGACGGCGCTAAACCCGGTTAAGACGGTGGGCGATCAGATTTCCGAGGTGGTTCTTCTGCATGACAGGTGCTCGAAGGCGGAGGCGTTAAGGCGGGCCCAGGAGATGCTCGGCATGGTGGGCATTGTGCCGGAGCGCTACCGGGATTATCCCCACCAGTTTTCCGGAGGCATGAAGCAGCGCATCGTCATCGCCATCGCGCTGGCCTGCAGGCCGGATCTTTTGATTGCCGACGAGCCGACAACGGCGCTGGACGTGACGATTCAGGCCCAGATACTGGATATGATGCGAAATCTGCAGAAGGAGAACGGCACCTCGATGATACTGATCACCCATGATCTGGGCGTTGTGGCGGAGATGTGCGATCACTGCGCGGTGATGTACGCCGGGGAGCTGGTGGAGTACGGCACGGTCGAGGCGGTGTTCGACCATCCGAAGCACCCGTACACGGAGGCGCTCTACCGGTCGATTCCGTCTCTGGATAAGGACGTGGAGCGGCTGCATGTGATTCCGGGAATGGTGACGGACCCGGCCAGTCTGCCGGCGTACTGCAGCTTTGCGGACCGCTGCGGAGACGCCTGCGGCATGTGCAGGACTCTCGATCCGAAGGTTCTGGATCTGGGCGGCGGCCATACGGTGAAATGTCTGAAATACACTTCGAAATGGGAGGGAAAAACAGATGGAAAAACAGAATCTGCTTGAAATCCGCAATCTGAAAAAATATTTTTCCACCCCGCGGGGAGAGCTGCACGCGGTGGACAACGTGTCTTTCGATATTGAGAGAGGGAAGACCATCGGCGTGGTGGGGGAGTCCGGCTGCGGCAAGTCCACGCTGGGAAAGACGCTGATGCGCCTGCACGATCCCACGTCCGGCGAGGTGCGCTACAAAGGCGAGGACATCGCGTCCATGCCCCTGTCGGTTTTTAAGAAAAAATACCGGGCAGACATCCAGATGATTTTTCAGGACCCATACGCCTCCCTTGACCCGCGCATGAATGTCATACAGCTGATCGAGGAGCCGGTCCGGGTCAACAGCAAAGACCTGGGGAAGGAGGAGATCCGGAAAAAGGCCAGAGAGATGATGGAGCTGGTGGGGCTTGCGAAGCGGCTGGAAAATTCCTACCCCCACGAGCTGGACGGCGGCAGAAGACAGCGGATCGGAATCGCAAGGGCGCTCTCCTTAAACCCGGAATTTATCGTCTGCGACGAGCCGGTGTCCGCGCTTGACGTGTCCATTCAGGCGCAGATTCTGAATCTTCTGCAGGATCTGCAGAGGGAGCGGGGGCTGACCTACCTGTTTATCACCCACGACATGTCGGTGGTCAGGCATATATCCGACGATATTGCGGTTATGTATCTCGGGCAGCTCATTGAGAAATGCCCGGCGGGGGAGATTTTTAAGAATACGATTCACCCGTACTCCAGAGCGCTGCTCTCTGCGATCCCGATTCCGAACGTGCACGAAAAGCGGGAGCGCATGGTGTTAAAGGGGGAGCTGACCTCCCCGATTGACCCGAAGAAATGCTGCCGCTTTGCGGCCCGCTGCCCGTATGCGACCGATCAGTGTCTGGAAACGGAGCCCGCGCTTCGGGAGATGCGGCCGGGACATTTTGTCGCCTGCCACGGCGCCGAAAAATTTCTTTCGTAATTCTGATAAAACCTGTGCAGGGAGGGAGCAAAAAAGTAATGTGCTTTTTTGCTCTTTTCCGTCTTTTTGTCTAATCTGACGAAAAAGAAATCCAAAACCGATAGCTTACAAGGCAAAAAAGTGAAAGAGTTCAGCCTCTTTTTTGTTTAAACTTGTAACTATCAAAGAGAAAGATAAAAGAAAATAATTACAGGGGGTGTTCTTACGGAAGTACTGGCATTGAGAAATATTACGAAAGAATATCCCGGGGTGAAGGCGCTGAACGATGTGTCGATTTCGTTTGAAAAGGGCGAGGTCCACGCGTTGGTCGGAGAGAACGGCGCGGGGAAATCGACTTTTATCAAGTCCATTACCGGCGCAATCAGGCCGACTTCGGGAACCATCGTATTCGAGGGGAAGGAGTATCCGCATCTGGAACCGAACCAGGCCATTGAGCTTGGCATCGCGGCCGTGTACCAGGAGCTGGTGCAGTTTGAGGCGATGAGCATTGCGGACAATATTTTCATGAGTGAAAAGTCCGCCGGCGTCATGTTAAATGATAAGGAGCGGTGCAAAAGGGCTGCGGAGCTGCTTAAGATTTTTGACTGTGATCTGGACCCGCGGACGCTGATTCGCGACCTGTCCATCGCAAACCGCCAGATTATCGAGCTGGCGAAGGCGACGGTGAAGAAGGCGAAGGTCGTTATCATGGATGAGCCGACTGCCGCCATCACCGTGGCGGAGCAGGAGAAGCTCTATAAGCTGGTACATAAGCTAAAGGAGGACGGCGTGACCGTCATCTACATTTCACACCGCTTAGAGGAGCTGTTTGAGATCTGCGACCGGGTGTCGATTCTGCGTGACGGACAGTACGTAAAGACGGTCGGCATCGAAGAGACAAGCAAGAACGAGCTGATCGCCTATATGGTGGGGCGGGAGCTGACAAGCACTTACCCGGAGAAGAAGCCTTGTACCGGCGAGGTGCTTCTCGAGGCGGAGGATTTAAGCGGAAACGGCGTGGAGCACATAAGCTTTAAACTGCACCGGGGCGAGATTCTCGGCTTTGCCGGTCTTGTGGGAGCCGGAAGAACGGAGCTTATGCATGTGATCTACGGCGCGGCAAAAAAGACCGCGGGCTCCTTAAGGATACGGGGAGAGGAGCAGAGGTTTGCAAGCCCCAATGACGGCATGAAGGCGGGGGTCGGGCTGATTCCGGAGGACCGCAAGTTTCAGGGCTGCTTTATCGACAAGGCCATCGACTGGAACATTGCAATCTCGGATCTTTCGGAGCTGTCGGACGGCATTGTCATGAACAGCAGAAAAGAGGACGCCCTTGCGGAGGAATATAAAAAGAAGCTGCGGATCAAGACGCCGAACCTGAAGCAGAAGGTCAGCGGGCTTTCCGGCGGTAATCAGCAGAAGGTCGTGATCGCGAAGTCTCTCGCGGCGAATCCGGACATTCTCATTTTCGACGAGCCGACCAGAGGAATTGATGTGGGCGCAAGACACGAGATCTACGTGCTCATGAACGAGCTGGCGGAGCAGGGAAAGGGAATTCTTATGGTTTCCTCCGACATGGAGGAGCTCCTCGGGATGTCCGAGCGCATTATCGTACTGCACGAGGGGAAGCAGACCGGAGAGCTCACACGGTCGGAGTTTGACCAGAAGAAGATTCTGTCATACGCGTCCGGCCTGACGCCGGAGGCGTAACGAAAGGGAAGCAAATAAGAGAAAGGATAGCCGCAGGCTTTGGAGAGAGAAAATGGAAAATACTAATAAAAAGAGAATCGGAAAACTGTTGTCAGAGCTTTCAATGCCGATTTTGCTGGTCGCTTTGATTATCTTCTTCAGCATCATGTCGTCGAACTTTCTGACGGCGTACAATCTGACCAACATTTTAGTGCAGAACGTGCATGTGGCGGTGTGCTCCACCGCGGTCATGATCATTATGATCAGCGGCGGCTGCGATCTGTCCATCGGCTACCAGATGTCGGTTGCGGCAGTGCTCGTATGCAAGCTTTTGTCCACCACACAGATTCCGGTGGCCCTTGCGGTCATACTTGCAATTGTTATCTGCAGCGCACTGGGCTGCTTCAACGGCATTATGGCATTAAAGCTTAAGAGCCACACCATGATCGTGACGCTGGGAACCATGGCGATTTTTCAGGGTATTTCCTACCTGATCAGCGAGTCGAAGACATACCACAACATGCCGAAGGCCTTTATGTTTATCGGACAGGGCAAGCTCTTTGGCGCAGTTCCGCTCAATGTGATTATTATGATTATCGTAGTTGTGGCGGCGGGCTTTGTTATGAGTAAGACGTCCATCGGAAGAAAGGTTTACGCGGCGGGAGACAACCCGGAGGCGGGGCGTCTGGCAGGACTTAACGTGAGCCGCATCAAGGTGCTCTCCTTTACGGTGGCCGGCGTTCTGGTGGGGATCTCGGCGGTGCTTCTCGCATCCCGTGCGGGTTCCGCGGACTCCAGCACCGGTACCGGAATCGAGTTCACCGGAATTACGGCCTGCGTACTCTCGGGCGTGGCGTTAAAGGGCGGCGAGGGCACGCTCTGGAAGGTGATCGTCGCGGTGTTCGTGCTGGGCGTGCTCTCCAACGGCATGCAGCTCATCAACCTGGGCACTTACCCGCAGTACATAGCAAAGGGCGTGATTATGCTCGTATCACTGTATCTGTCCAACCGCAACGCGGAGGCGTAAACAGCGGCAGCATTTACTACGGTAGTTGCGCACTGGCGTGATTATAGAAACAGACTGACTGTGAAAAAGAAAAGGAGAAGAGGACTATGAAAAAGAAATTACTTTCCCTGGCACTGGCGGCCGGCATGGGTGTCATGATGCTGGCAGGCTGCGGAAGCACACCGGCTGACAGCAATGCGGATGCGAACGGCGGGAATGCCGGAAACGGCGTTAACACACAGGCGGAGGATACCGCAAACGATATTGCGGACGATGTGCAGGACAAGGCGCCGGAGGGCGGCGGACACAAGGTTGGCTTCGTCACCTTCGGTCTGGGCGGAGACTTTTTCCAGATGCTTGCGGACAACTTTGTGGAGGTTATGACAGAGGCAGGATGGGAGGCATCCTATGCGGACGGACAGTTTGACCCGGGCGCGCAGATCAGCGCCTGCGAGAACTACATTGCGGACGGCGTGGACGTGCTTGTGTGCTGGTCGGTTGCCCCGGAGGCTATGGGCGCCGTTATAAGCGAGTGTGAGAACAAAGGCATCAAGTTTATCTCATTTGTGCAGAAGACCGAAAGCTACGATGCGCTGATGGTCTCCGATGACGCCAAGACGGCCGACTATATGGCGAAGCTGGCGGCTCAGTGGATCGACACAAAGTTTGCGGACGCAGAAGACCACTCCGTTCCGGTGGCGGTATTTACCGTGAGACTGAGCGATTCCAACGTAACGCAGGCGGATGAGCTGTTAAAGATCGAGGAGTTCTCGGCAAAGGCGAAGTTTGTAAAGGAAGTGGAGCTTGAGGCGGAGGACGTGGACACCGGCTTAAAGGCGGCTGAGAACCTGTACACCACAAACCCGGAGATTAAGGTATTCCTGACCGCACAAAACGGTCTTGCGATGGGTATCAACAACTTCTTCACCGGACTGAGCTCACCGGTAACGGACTACAGCGACATGGGCATCTTCGCAATCAACGGCGACAACGCCATGGCAGAGGTGATCCTTACCTCCGCTACGGATGCTTCCCCGCTGCGCGGCATGGTGCTGACCGGAAGCGTGAGAGACACGGCTGAGGAGATGCTGTTCGTATGCAACGGCGTAATGGACGGTTCTCTGGAGAAGGGCTATGTGCAGGAGGCGGGCGTAATCTTCGTCAACGCAGACACGGCTCAGGAATATCTGGATACCGGTGCGGTGACCTCCCTTACGTCGGACGATTTCCAGTAATATCAAAAATCCGGTATAATCGAACAGGATATACGGTAACAGTATTTTACACCGCGGTGGAAAATATGTTGGGGCTGTGGTAAGCTTACCGCAGCCCTTTTTTTCGATTCAGGCAGCTTTTGTGAAATTTACATATTAAATAAAAGAAACGGAGGAAACAAG
>CATJJD010000182.1 GCA_949740385.1 uncultured Lachnospiraceae bacterium | reverse complement strand
TTTATGTCCGACCTGAAATCGGCTCTTCTTGTGGCAAACAATCTCTCCGACAGAGATGAGAAGCCGGCTGCATGGACTCTGGCGGATTTCAGCGGAAAGCGGGTTCTGCTTGTGGAGGATATTGAGCTGAACCGGGAGATCGCCGAGGTGATTCTCGAGGAGGCGGGCTTTGAGGTGGAGTCTGCGCCGGACGGAACGGACGCGGTGGCCATGGTGGAGAAGGCAGAGGAGTACTACTACGACCTTGTGCTGATGGATGTGCAGATGCCGATTATGAACGGCTATGAGGCGACGAGAACGATCCGCAGCATGTCCAGAAAAGACGTTGCCAGCCTGCCGATTATCGCCATGACGGCAAACGCCCTGGAGGAGGATAAGGAGGCGGCCATCAAAAACGGCATGAATGCCCATATCGCCAAGCCTCTTGACATTGACATACTGATTAAAGTGCTGAGTGAGTATCTGAACTGAGCGCGCCTGTAAAAATCCCGTTTCTGCACCGTCCGCGAGCTGCGGCGCCGCAGAAGCGGGATTTTTTGCCGGAAGCCCTAAGTACGGTTCAGCTCCATCAGCTTGACGGTCATGTGGATTTTGAAGCGCTCGTCCCCGTTGTCAAGCGCCAGGCAAAACTGCTCTCTGATTTTGCTGATGCGGTAAAATACCGTGTTTTTGTGTATGAACAGCTTATCTGCGACGACGGCGGGCTGGTCGATGTAGGTCAGATAGAGCTTTAACGTCTCCAGAAAGCTGGTTCCGTGAGCCCTGTCGTGGGCCGCAAGGGCGACGACTCCCGGATGGTAGAAATCCTCTATCTCGTGCTGCTCCGACACGATCTGTCCCATATGATAGAAAAAATAGTCGGCGTAAAAGTAAAGGGGCTGTCCGGGGTGGAGCCGGTGGCCGAACTCGTAGGCTTTTGCGGCCTGACTGTAATATTTTCGAATGCTTATAATGTCGTCAAAGCGGTTGCTCACCGCCGCCTGCAGCCCGTTGATGGACAGATAGCGGGAGAGCTCCTCGTTGTCGGTCAGCCGGCTGCTGTCGTCAAAGCGGGTGAGAAATACGATTTGTCCGTGGTAGATCACCCAGCGGCTGTCCGGCATCAGGTGGTGGAGCTGCTGCGTGATGAGCTGGGCCTTTCCGTCGAAAAAATTGCGGGCGCTGTCGGCCAGCAGCAGAATGTAGAGGTTGGCCGTCAGATTCCAGCCCAGATTGGCCATGCGCTGTTCGATGACGCTGCTGTCGTGGGCCTGATTGTCCAGAAGGTCGGAGAGCAGGTAGCTGTGCATCAGCCCCTGGTTGGTCCGGTAGAAATCGCTCTTCTGCAGCTCCAGGGAGACGGCCTTGCACAGGAAGTCCACAAGCTCAAAGTCAACGTGGGTGAAGGGGTGGCGGCTGTCCATCACGCCGATCTGCCCCACCTCGATGCCGTGAATGTATACCAGGGCGGTGATCCAGCCGTGCTTTGCCTCCGGGTCCTTATTGTAGAGCGGATATCTTCTTGCCCGGGCCTGCTCGTAGATGTGTGCCCGGTTCATGGCGTCGATGTTGCTCTTTAACATGTAGCCCAGCGCCCGCTGCTCCTCAAGGTCCGCCCGGTCCTCCACGACGGTATCGTCCCGGTACATGGCCAGCAGCCGGTAGCTGTTGTCCACGACAATAATGGGATTCTGCAGAATCTCATATGCCTTGTCGATGATGGCCTGCAGCCCCTGGCTGGCGTGGAGCACCTCAATCAGATGGGAGCGGCCGCTGGATATGCGTGCGGCCTCCCCGAAAAGCTGCGTTAAAATGCGAAGAATCTCCATCTGCTTCGCGTGCTCGTCGAGAACAATCAGGTTGATGGAGGAGAGGTATGCGCCGGGGTATTCTGCCGGAAGCTCCTGATCTCTGACGCAGACGAAAGTCAGGTGCATGTTCGGGATGTGCTCCGGCAGTTCGGAGATGCCGCCGAAATAGAGAATGTTGGCCTCAAAGTCCCGGGCGCCGGACAGAAAGGCGAAGGAGTAGATGTCGGCATTCCGGTCGAACTGGCAGACCCACTGTCTCTCGTAATTGTGAAAGCTCGTCATGATTTTTGACAAAAGCATGAAAGTCACCTCCTGCATTTACCGGGGGTCCCGTTGTTTCGCACAGGAACGGGAGGAAACGGACGGATTCTTTGTGCAGATTGACATTGTGCTGCAACACAAAAAACATGCCGGCCGGCCCGATAATTTTAAAATCAAATACATTGTGAATCCTGGTAATATTATATATAATATTACTTGTC
>CATJJD010000181.1 GCA_949740385.1 uncultured Lachnospiraceae bacterium | reverse complement strand
CACGATTGTGCTCGGCGAACAGTAAAACAGGTTTACTTTAATTAAAAAAAGAAAGAAGATTACAAAAATGTCATCGAAAATAGGAAGAAATGATCCATGTTGGTGTAAAAGCGGGAGAAAGTACAAGACGTGCCATGCGGCATTTGACGACAGGCTCTCTCGCTTTTCGGCGCAGGGGAAGGTTGTTCCGCCCCACAGTCTGATCAAGACGCCGGAGCAGATCGCCGGCATTAAGGAGAGCGCAAGGATCAACATAGCGGTGCTGGACTATCTTGACAGGGAAGTGCGCGAAGGGATGAACACGGCGGAGATTGACAGAATCGTCTACGAGATAACGACGGACATGGGCGGTATTCCCGCGCCGCTGAATTACGAGGGGTATCCCTACAGTGTGTGTACCTCATTAAACGATCAGGTGTGCCACGGTTTTCCGTCGGAGAAGGTGGTGCTTCGGGAGGGCGACATTATGAATGTGGACTGCTCGACGATTTTAAACGGCTACTTTTCGGATTCGTCCCGGATGTACTGCATCGGGGAGGTTTCCCCGGAGAAAAAGCGGCTGGTTGAGGTGACGAAGGAGTGCGTGGAAAAGGGGCTTGAGCAGGTGAAGCCCTGGGGATTTCTCGGAGATATGGGGCAGGCGGTGCACGATCACGCCTACGCCAACGGCTACACGGTGGTGAGGGAAATCGGCGGACACGGCGTGGGGCTTGCGTTCCACGAGGAGCCCTGGGTGGGCTACAATTCGAGACGGGGCACCCAGATGGTTATGGCGCCCGGCATGGTCTTTACGATTGAGCCGATGGTAAATATGGGCGGCGTGGGCATCTACACGGACGACGAGAACAACTGGGAGGTCTACACGGACGACGGACTGCCCTCCGCTCAGTGGGAGATTATGGTGCATGTGACGGAGGACGGACACGAGGTGTTATGCTGGTAGCGGATATAACGGCGGACAGAGGGAAAAAGCGGACGGCGCATAAGGACGGCGGCAGACGTTTTTGCATTGTTATGATTACGGCGGTGGTGCTTGTGGCCGGTCTGTATTTTGTCTGGAGTTACCTGAACAATTACTATGAGGCGACGGAGATTGCAGCCGAAGCGATGAAGGGAAATGATGCGGTCGCGGTGGAGGAGACGGAGGATTTCTACAGCTTTCTTCCAAAGGAGGAGGACCGAAACGGGGAGGGGATCATTTTCTATCCCGGCGGCCGGGTGGAGGAGAGCGCCTACGGTCCCCTCATGTTAAAGCTTGCGGAGTGCGGCTATGAGGTGTATCTGATGCGCATGCCGGCACGGCTTGCGGTGTTTAAGCCCTCTGCGGCAGATGCTGTGGCAGACGGGCAGGACCGCCGCTGGATTCTCATGGGCCACTCCCTGGGAGGAGCCATGGCGGCCAACTACGCGGCCTCTCACAGCGAAAAGGTGTCGACGCTTGTTCTGCTGGCGGCATACGGCACGAGGGATCTGTCGGACAGCGGAATTTCCGTTATCAGTCTCTACGGGAGCGAGGACGGCGTTATGAACCGCGATAAGTACGAGAAGAACCGCGGAAAGCTGCCGGAGGATGCGGCGGAGGATGTGATCGACGGCGGCAACCACGGGGGCTTCGGGTATTACGGGGAGCAAAAGGGAGACAATCCCGCCGGAATCAGCCGGGATGAGCAGCAGGAGACGGTGGTGGATGTGCTGTATAGTCTGACAGGACAGCAGTGATATTCGTATTTTTATCGATTAAATAAGGAGAAGGCGTATGAAAGACTGTTTGACAACGTATACCGGGGTTTCGTTTGATACGTTCGAACCTCAGATGGAGATGATTAAAATTGAGGATATAGCCCATGCACTGTCGATGATGACGAGGGCGAACGGACATTTCCCGGAATTTTTTTCGGTGGGACAGCACAGTATTCAGTGCTGCAGGGAGGCGATTGCGCGCAACTACGTGCCGGAGGTTGTGATGGCGTGCCTGCTTCACGATGCCAGCGAGGCCTACCTTGCGGACATTACCCGCCCGGTGAAGAAGAACATGACGATGTACATACAGATTGAGGAGCAGCTTCAGAATATGATCTACGAGAAGTTTCTCGGTTTTGTCCCTCAGGGGGAGGCGGCGGAGCTGGTGAGCAATATTGACGATGCGAGTCTCTACTATGAATTTGTTCATTTCATGGACGAGAAGCTGTTTGAGACGGAGCCGGTGATGATGAGCGAGCCCACCTATGAGACGCGGCCGATGAAGGAGGTTGAGGAGGAATTTCTGGAGCTGTTTCACAGGCTTTATGCCGGACAAAACGGGGCAGACAACGCGATAATTAGTACAGGAATGGAAAAGCGATGAATAAAAAAGAAGTACTTGAACTTAAAAGAAGATTTAAGAAAGAGTCCGCCACCTTTACCCGTGTGGCGGGCTGCTATGTGGACGGAAACCGCAATAAGGTGTGCCGGATCGGCAGCACCTTTTTGAATCTGGAGGAGGACGAGTTTTATAAGTATCTGGAGATTGCGAGCAAGGCGCTCTCGGGGACGCTCGGGAACAATCTGCTGAATCTGCAGTTTCCGGCAGAGGAGGAAGAAGTGGGAGGCCGGCAGCATATTCTCATGGCGCTGCGGGCGTCGGGGCTGAACGACGAGGCGCTTCTGGAAGCCTTTTACGATCTGGTGATCGACATCTTTGATTACGCGGGCAACTATCTGATCCTTCTGTTCCACGATGCATACGATGTGATGTCCAGGACAAGCGATCACATGGATCTGGACGAGTCCGAGGAGGTATACGAGTACCTGATCTGCGCCATCTGCCCGGTGGATCTGTCGAAGCCGGGACTTGGCTATCTGGCAGAGGAGCAGCGCATCGGCCCCCGGGTCAGAGACTGGGTTGTGGGCGCTGTGGACACGGCTTTTCTGTTTCCGGCGTTCAATGACCGCTCCAGTGATATTCACGCGGCACTTTTTTACACAAAAAACACGAAGGAACCTCACGCGGAGTTTATGGCCAATGGGCTGGGCTGCGGTGTGGAGCGGACGGCCACGGAGCATAAGATGGCGTTTCACTCCATTGTGCGAAACGTGCTGGGGGCGGAGGACGAGCACACGGACGATGTGCTTCTTGACATGCAGCAGAATCTGAGCGAGATGATCGAGGAGTTTGAGGAGACGCACGATGAGGACGAAGCGTTTCTTCTGGATAAGGCGGTTGTGAACCGGCTGCTGGAGGACTGCAGCATCCCGGAGGAGAAGGCATCGCGGATTGAAAAGTCGGTGAATGAGGCCTTCGGGGAGAAGCCGCCGGAGGCGGAGCATGTGATTGACAAAAAGGCGCTGGCCCAGAATGAGCTGCGGGCGGAGAAGCTTGTCCTGGAGGATCAGGTGGGAAGCCTGACGCTTCAGCTGAACAAAAAGGAGGATGAGCTGAAGGAGCGCACAAGCGAGCTGGCCGAGAAGCAGGAGGAGATCGACAGCTACACGGCAGAGACCAGGACCTACGATGTGGTGCTGCGGGTGAAGCCGGAGAAGGCTTCCCAGATCCGGTCGCAGATGATCGACGGGGAGAAGTGCCTTGTGATTCCGCTGCGGGAGGATGAGCACGCGGCGATTAACGGGGTGAATACGACGGTGTAGCGGGGACGGTGTAGCGGGAATGAAAAGGAAAATCTGATTACCGAATTTATGAGGAATGAAGCGGATGGACAGCACACAGAAAAAAGGTATCAGTTTTGACCTGCCGCGTGAGAGTCCGCACGATTTCAGATGTACCTGAAATATATGATATTTCCCATGCGTTTGAACGGGAAGCGCAGCATCTGTCAAAAGAAATGTGGTTATATAATCGTGATTTTATATATTATCCATAAGGGAGAGCGCTGGAGCTGCCGGCGCATATGCATCCGAAGCATCCTGTTTGATTTCACTTATCGACGAATGCCCTTTTCTGTGTTATGATAATCAGTGTATGATTATGAACAACAGAAAGGGGCATTTTCTATGGAGGAAACCTCGGAAAATAGACCGGCAAAGCATCTGTGTGTCGGCCTGCTGGCCCATGTGGATGCGGGAAAGACGACTCTCTCGGAGGCGATGCTGTATGAGACCGGAGCAATCCGGTCCGTCGGCCGTGTGGATCACGGGGATGCGTATCTGGATACGGACGCGCAGGAGCGCGAGCGCGGCATCACCATTTTTTCAAAGACTGCAAGGCTGGAATTGAAAAATAAAATCAGGATTACACTTTTGGACACGCCGGGGCATGTGGATTTCTCGGCGGAGACGGAGCGCGCGCTGCAGGTGCTGGACTACGCAATTCTCGTTATCAGCGGAACGGACGGCGTGCAGGGACATACCCGGACGCTCTGGCGGCTGCTTGGGCACTACGGCGTGCCGGTTTTTTTGTTCATCAACAAGATGGACCTGGAGGGGGCCGGCCGGGAGGCGGTCGGCAGGCAGCTGCAGCGGGAGCTGTCGGACGGATGCGTTGATTTTTCTGACGCCGTACAGGATTACGAGCGGAACTTAAGAACAGAAGCTGCGAAAAATGTCGAAAAAAGAGATGCTCTGCCGAACCTGGAAATGTTCTTTGAAGAGCTGGCTGTCTGCGACGAAATGCTCCTGGAAGAGTACATGGAAACGGGACAGCTTTCGGAGGAGCACATAAGGGATGCGGTGGCAGAGCGCAGGGTGTTCCCGTGCTTTTACGGCTCCGCCCTCAGGCTGGAGGGTGTGCTGACACTGCTGTGCGGCCTTGCAAAATATGCGAAAATGCCGGTTTATCCGGAGGCCTTTGGCGCCAGGGTGTATAAAATCGGCAGAGATCCGAGGGGAGCGCGCCTCACGTTCATGAAGATCACCGGGGGCTCCCTGAAGGTAAAGGAGCGCATCGGCTGCGCGGGAGCGGAGGAGGAGAAGGCGGATCAGCTGCGTCTTTACTCCGGCGACCGCTATGATACGGCGGAGGAGGTGACGGCCGGGGAGGTCTGTGCCGTCACAGGATTGACGAAAACCCGCCCCGGAATGAGTCTTGGAGCGGAAAAAGGATGTGAAATACCTCTTTTAGAGCCGGTTCTCTACTATCAGATCTGTCTTCCGCGGGAGGTGAGCTCGTCGGAGATGCTGCGAAAGCTCGGAGAGCTGGAGGAGGAGGACCCGCTGCTTCACATTGTCTGGGACGAGAAGCTTCAGGAAATTCACGCGCAGGTGATGGGGCAGGTGCAGATCGAGGTGCTGACCAGGCTTATTAAGGACCGCTTCGGCGTGTCGGTTACCTTCGGCCAGGGAAACATTGTATATAAGGAAACCATTGCCCGGCCGGTGGAGGGCATCGGACATTTCGAGCCGCTGCGGCACTATGCGGAGGTGCACCTTCTGCTGGAGCCGGGGGAGCCGGGCACCGGCATCCAGGCGGCCACGGTGTGCAGCGAGGACGTGCTGGCCGTCAACTGGCAGCGGTTGATCGCAGGCCACATACTGGAGCGGGAGCATCCGGTCGTGCTGACCGGATCGCCCCTTGCGGACATCAAATTTACGATTCTTACCGGGCGCGCCCATTTAAAGCACACGGAGGGCGGCGATTTCCGCCAGGCCACATACCGGGCGATCCGCCAGGGGTTAAAGTCGGCTTCCTGCGTGCTTCTGGAGCCTTTTTACGCCTTTGTGCTGGAAATTCCGAAGGAGGCCGTGGGACGGGCCATGACAGATCTGAAGCAGAGGTTTGCCGCCTTTGAGCAGCCGGAGTTTGCGGACGGGGATGGGGCGGTCATTACCGGGAGGGCTCCGGCTGCCTCCATGCAGGACTATATGGCGGAGGTTTTTGCGTACACGAAGGGAAAGGGCCGTCTCTCCCTCGTGCCGGACGGCTACGGCGTGTGCCACAACAGCGAAGAGGTGATCGCCGCAAAGGGCTACGACAGCGAGGCGGATACCGAAAATCCCACCGGCTCCGTATTCTGCGCCCACGGGGCGGGCTTTATCGTGCCCTGGGACGAGGTGGACAAATACATGCACCTGGAGCGGGCGTATGTGCCGTCAGACTCTGCGGACGCCGGCGGAGCGCAGGCCTGCTGCGGGAGGGAGGCCGGCTACAGCGCGGCGGATGCGGACGCCCTTGCCGGGACGAAAAAAAAGATCAGCTGGGAGAAATCCGTGGCGAAGATGAGCGCCCTGGAACTGGATCAGGAGCTGGCTGACGTCTATTCCAGGGAATTTGGCATGAGCCGGGAGCAGCTTCTGGAGCAGGAGCGCAGACGCGGCGAGAAGAACCGGGCGAAGCCAAAGCCCAGGACACAGAAGCTGGACAAAAAGGGCAACCCCATCTACCCTGCAGGGGGCCCCGCAGAGCAGCTTCTGGTGGTGGACGGCTACAACGTTATTTTTGCCTGGAAGGAGCTGAAGGAGCTGGCGGCCATAAACATTGACTCCGCCAGAGACCGGCTCAAGGATCTGCTGCTCAACTACCAGGCATTTGAGCGCTGCCGCCTTGTGGTGGTGTTCGACGCCTACCGGCTTAAGGACAATGCCGGGCGAAAGGAATTTTACGACGGCAGGAGTAAGAGCATAAGATCGGAGAAAAAAGGAAAAAATAACCCGAAGGCAAAGGAGAAGACAGGCATCTGCGTCGGAGTGGAGGTTGTGTACACCCGCACCGACGAGACCGCCGACGCCTACATCGAGCGGCTGGTACACGACGAGAAGGGGAAATACCGGATCACGGTTGCCACCAACGACGGCATGGAGCAGCTTACGGTCATGAGTCAGGGGGCGTTTCGCATGTCGGCGGAAAATCTGCGGGAGGAAATGGCAAGAGCCGCAGGTTTGCCAAAATGACGAATACGGCGGGAAAAAATCGGTATGATAAACGATTGACATACAGCTGGGAATCGGTTACTCTGTAGAAAAGAGATTTTGACGGAAAACAGCTGCAGAAATCATATTTGCGTAGAAGAGAACGGAAAAAGGAAATGGAGGACGTGCGTTATGGCAATCCGGTTTGACGAGAAAGACAGAACCATCACGCTTCACACGAAAAACACAACGTATCAGATGAAGGTGGGCAGATACGGGCATTTGCTGCACCTGTACTACGGAAGGCGGCTCGCGGCGGATATGAGCTATCTGCTGACTTTTTATGACAGAGGGTTTTCTGCGAACCCCTACGAGTCGAGAAATGACAAAACCTACTCGATGGATGCCATTCCCCAGGAGTATTCCTGCTATGGGAACGGGGATTTCCGCTGCAGTGCCTTTGAAGCGGCAGATAATGACGGTGTTTCCGGCTGTGATCTGCGGTATGCGGGACATGAGGTGAAAAAGGGCAGGTATGCAATCCCCGGCCTTCCGGCGGCGCATTGCGAAGAGCGGGCTTCCGACACGCTTGTGGTGCGCCTTGTGGACGAGCGTCTGCCGCTTATGGTGGAGCTGTACTACGGCGTGATGGAGGAGACGGACGTGATTACCCGGGCGGTCTGCATAAAAAATACCGGAAAGAAGCCCGTCACCCTCACCAAAATAGCCAGCGCCATGCTGGATTTTACGGACTGCCGCTACGACCTTTTGCATTTTCACGGAAGACACGGCAACGAGCGGATGATGGAGCGGGTCCCGCTGATGACCGGGAGGATGTCCGTCGGAAGCCGCCGGGGCGTAAGCAGCCACCAGCACAATCCCTTTGTGATTCTGGCGGACCGGGACGCGACGGAGGATTGCGGGGACTGTTACGGAATGTCTCTGCTCTACAGCGGAAATTTCCTCTGCGAGGCTGAGCGGGACCAGTACAGCCAGACACGGCTTGTCATGGGAATCGGGAGCGAAAATTTTGCGGCGGTGCTGTCTGGCGGAGAAGTGTTCTGGACGCCGGAGGCCGCGCTGACTTACGCGCAGGGCTTTGCCGCCCTGTCCTGGAACTTCCACCGGCTTGTGAGAGAGAATATATGCCGCGGTGCGTACCGGGATGCGAGAAGGCCGGTGCTTATCAACAACTGGGAGGCCACCTATTTCGACTTTACCGGGGAGAAGATTATTGAGATCGCCAGGGAGGCGGCTTCCCTCGGGGTGGAGATGCTTGTGCTGGACGACGGGTGGTTCGGAACGAGAGACGGGGAGAACAGCGGGCTGGGCGACTGGTATGTAAACGAGAAAAAGCTTGGGATGTCCCTTAATGAGCTTGCGTCCCGGATTCGGGCGACGGGCATGAAATTCGGGCTGTGGATTGAGCCGGAGGCGGTGTCTGTTGACAGCGATCTCTACCGGGCGCATCGGGACTGGGTCCTTGAGATACCGGGGAAAAAGCCGGTGATGGGCAGAAATCAGCTTGTTCTGGATTTCTCCCGGCCGGAGGTTGTGGATCATGTTTTTGCGCAGATTGCCGGCGTGATTGCCGGCGCGGACGTTTCCTACATCAAGATGGACATGAACCGCAGCATAACCGACGTCTGCACCGCTGCGGACGGACGGCAGAATGAGGGCGAGGTTATGCACCGCTATGTGCTGGGCGTCTACCGGTTTCTGGAAATGCTGCTGGAGCGCTTTCCGCACCTTCTGATCGAAGGCTGCTGCGGCGGCGGAGGCCGCTTCGACATGGGAATGCTCTATTACACGCCGCAGATCTGGTGCAGCGACAACACCGATGCCATCGAGCGGACGGCCATTCAGTACGGCACGTCCTTCGGCTACCCGCCCTGCACCATGGGGGCCCATGTGTCCGCAGTGCCAAACCACCAGACCGGGCGGACGGCGTCCCTGGAGACGAGAGCCGCGGTGGCGATGGCGGGAACCTTCGGCTACGAGCTGGATTTAAACCGGATCAGCGAGGCGGAGAAGGAGCTTGTGCGGGGGCAGATTCGGGCGTACAAAAAGTACTATGACCTGGTTCACAGAGGGCGTTATTTCCGTCTCAGTGATCCGGCGAAGCAGCGGGAGTTTGCGGCCTTTGAATTTGCGGCGGAGGACGGTTCCGCGGCGCTTGTGACCGTCGTGACTCTCACGACCCACTGCAACGCGCCGGTATCATATGTGCGGCTTAAGGGGTTAAAGGCGGACGCGCTGTATCGGAATGAGCAGGAAGGCGGTCTGTACGCCGGGGCGGCGCTGATGTACGCCGGATTTCCGATTCCGGTGGTCATGCAGGAATACGCTTCCTTCCAGTGGCATTTTACAGAAGAAAAGCAAGAAAATTAAAACAAAATTAAATAAATTTTGACATTAAAGAAAGGGGAAGCGATATGGAGCAGGAGAAAAAACGATATGATGTGGCGGCACTGGGAGAGCTTTTGATTGATTTTACGGAAAACGGCATGTCGGAGCAGGGCAACCCGCTGTTTGAGGCAAACCCAGGGGGCGCGCCCTGCAATGTGCTGGCGATGCTGCACAATCTGGGACATAAGACCGTGTTTATCGGAAAGGTCGGGGACGACATGTTCGGGCGGCAGCTTGCGGCGGCCGTCGAGGAGGCCGGGATCGACACGGCGGGGCTGTGCCGGGACAGAAGCGTACATACCACGCTGGCCTTTGTGCACACCGCGCCGGACGGTGACAGGGACTTTTCCTTTTACCGGAATCCCGGGGCGGACATGATGCTGACGGAGGACGAGGTGGACGGGGAGCTGGTGAGGGACTGCCGCATTTTCCACTTCGGCACACTCTCCATGACAGCGCCCGGCTGCCGGGCGGCAACCCGCAGCGCTGTGCGGCAGGCGAAGGAGGCGGGGGCTCTGATCTCCTTTGACCCGAACATCAGGGAGCCTCTGTGGGAGTCCATGGCGGAGGCAAAGGTCCAGGTGGAGTACGGGCTGCAGCAGTGCGACATTTTAAAAATATCCGACAACGAGATTCAGTGGTTTACCGGGGAGGAGGATTTCGACCGGGGAATAGGGCTGCTGCAGGAGAGGTACCGGATTCCGCTGATTCTTCTGTCCATGGGAAAGGACGGAAGCCGCGCGTACTGCAGGCAGCTTCGGGTGGAGGAGCCGTCGGTCATAAGGGCGGACACCATTGAGACAACCGGGGCCGGGGACACCTTCTGCGCCTGTGTGCTGCACTCTGTGCTGGACCGCGGAGGCAGGGACTTTCTGGAGAATGGTACAGAGGAAGAGTTTCGGCAGATGCTCGCATTTGCCAACCGGGCGGCCTCCATCATCACCACGAGAAAGGGAGCGCTGCGGGTGATGCCGAAGCGGGAGGAGATCGAAGAAGATTTTGTATAAAGAGGCGGAGCGTGTATAAGAGGTATAAAGGAGTAGCATATGGCGACAATCAAGGATGTTGCCCGGGAAGCGGGGCTGACGGTCACCACCGTATCCCGCGTACTGAACAACCGGGGGTATATCAGCGACAACGCGCGGCGTAAAGTGGCGGAAGCCATGGAAAAGCTCAACTATCAGCCCAATGAGGTGGCGCGCTCGCTCCACAAAAAAAGTTCAAAAACAATCGGCGTCATCGTGCCCCACATAAGGCACCCGTATTTTGCGGAGATGATCAGTAATCTGGAGAATGCCGCCTACAAGGAGGGCTACCGGATTCTGCTGTGCAACACCCAGAGCAAGGAAGAAAAGGCGAAGGCGTATATCGAGATCTGCACCGGAAATCGGGTCGCGGGAATCATTCTGTTTTCCGGACAGGTTGCGGTGGAGACGTTTATGGGACTGGATATTCCGGTAATTACGATGGAGCGCCTTCTCGACAGCGGCACGGCGGCGGTGGAGTGCGACAACCGCACCGGAGGCGCGCTGGCGGCGGAAAAGCTGATTGCTGGCGGCTGTAAGAATGTGATTCTCATCGGAAGCACCGACACGAAGGTGGAGCTTCCGGCAGATCAGCGCAGTATCGGCTTTCGGGAGGTCTGCGACCGGCGCGGCGTCTTCTACGTGGAGCTGGACCCGGAGGAGACCGCCTACAATGAGCTGACCTACGGGAATATGATGGAAAAAGCGCTGCGGGAGTACCCGAAAACCGACGGTGTTTTTGCCAGCAGCGACGTGATTGCCGCCCAGACGCTGCAGGTGTGCAACCGGCTCGGCATATCGGTGCCGGGACAGATGAAAATTGTCGGGTTTGACGATGTGATGCTGGCACAGCTCACCACGCCGCAGCTTACGACGATCCACCAGCCAATCAAGGAGATGGCCCAGACGGCGGTGCGGCTGCTTGTGGATGCGGCGTCTGGCCGCATGGTTCCAAAGCAGACGGTTCTGCCGGTGCAGCTGATTGAGCGGGGAACCGCGTAGGCGCAGGGAGACTGTCCGGGCGGACTGGCCGTTTTCCGGTTCTTTTGTCCGCTGCTGTATGCCGTTCTTTTGTCCGCCCGTCAGTATGGAGCAGGCAGCTGCCTGCGGCAGCACCGTTTTTATATCGAAACGAAACAGAGCCGGAGAACAGTGATCAATTCTCACCTGTTCATCGGCTCTGTATCTTTATGCAGGTCTTAAAATGGTTACTCGTTATTTTTCATTCCCGCTATCTTTATTTTTTTCATTTCTGATCAATCCATGATAAAACAGCATGGCGCAGACTGCTGATGTTGTACCTGTCGCTGTCTGGTCTAAATGAATGCCATGCGTATTACAAAATATGCTGATTACCATTAAAGCAACCAATACCACCGCTGCTACAGCAGCTCCTTTTAATAAATGCTTCATAGTTTCCTGTTTCCTTTCCAAAATAAATATATTAACTGTAAAACAGTATAGCAGAGAAAAGGGCAATTCCTTCAAAGCAGTCATGAAATGCGCCGATTCATGAATAAGTGCGTGTTTCATTTTACAGAACGCGCACTTATTCGTCATTTTTGAATGAGGGCGGTTGATATAAAGAATGGTATAAAGTATAATCAGAGGTAAATTATCGAAAGAAGGAATATATTGAAATGCTGCTGTCTTTTTTTCGGCTTTCCCTTGCGATCCGCAATGTATGGCCTCAGCGTATGAACCTCAAAGGATTTAGCGTACTTTATTTACTGCTGTTGGCTGCCGGAATGCCTGTAACGCTCTTCGACTGTGTTCCATACGGCCTGTTCGGTATTCTGGCGGCGGTATGTATTTATGGGCTGGCTGCTTACCGTGAAACAGCGCCGCAGAATGTTTTTATGGGTATGATGGGATGTATACTTGCCGTTGCGGCAGAGAATTTGCTGGCAAATTTACTTTATCTGCTGATTCCCTCACCCTTATCAAATCAGTGGTATTTTTATTTTGGCGTCAGTTTGGTTTATCTTGTTCTGTTTTACTGGATTACGCTGCTTTTCGGCAGACTGCTGAAAAAGCTATTCCTGTCCGGCAAGGGCATTTTGCGCCTTTCGCAGACATGGTATGTGACAGATGCTGCATTGCTGCTCCTTATAACCATCTATCTGTTTGATAATCTGATTCCAGGACAAAACGGCTCTGTCGGCAAAATGATATATAATAATGCCTTACACATTTCGGGGTATCTGCTTGTGATGT
>CATJJD010000180.1 GCA_949740385.1 uncultured Lachnospiraceae bacterium | reverse complement strand
TGCCATCTCCTGTGACCAGGAAAAGTTCCAGGCAGTGGTGATGATATAAGCTTTATGGTCATTTCGTGCAATTTATAGTCTCCTGGTGCAGTCAGGGTAGAAAAATGGGCTGCATCTGCCGGCAGATTTTATGAAACATTTGGCGGACGGGGTACCATCATTAAAGATTTTACTAAATTATATGACTCTATCTAATGGAGTTTTCCTTAATGCGCATGGCGTAGCGGGAATGTGCGTAGATGGAAAAAGCCCCTCGGAATATAATCAGATTAGGTATCTTCGGCTTTCCGGTGTATCGGGGAACCTTATAACAAGAATGTGAAGGCGTGTAAGATGTTTGATTTTATCATTGAGATAGTTGCAGATATTGCAGAAATCTTTGTCGATTTGCGGGTAAACAAGGTTATAAACCGAAAGAAAAAAGTAATATTGATATGGAGGACAAGTTTTTTGGAAAGTAATCTTAGATTATATGTGAGTGGCAGCTCTTGCCAGACTCAGTATTTACTGTCTGGCAAGAGCGATTTTTTTACATAAGCAGTTAATGGTTGGCTGTCATGATGTCTGAATTCACAGAGTGATCCTGCATTATTTTCTGAAATTCAGCATTTGTATGTCAAATATTCAGCGCTTTTAGTGATGTTATCTAAGCGTTCTATATCTGCTTTAGAGAGAAAGAAATGTCCATAACGTGGCAGAGTACAATCCAATATTTTCTCAATATTGAGCAGAATCTGCCAATTTCTTATTTGTTTACCAGGCATTTTTAATATAAATATAATAAGGTAACGTTACATATTCAAAAACGCCTGGTACGCGTCAAGCTTTCCGTATCCCCACTGGCTGTTGGGGTACGTTCTGTCGCTGTCTCTGCTGCAGCCGCGGATTAAAATGTTTCCGATTTCCACGGAATTTAAGTAGCGGTTTGCGAGCCGCAGGCCGAACTCCATAATCTGTGCGCAGGCTCCTGCGGTGACGGCGGCGGCCATGCTCGTTCCGGTGGCGGTGACGTAGCCGCCCCGCAGGCCCACGCCCTGCACATTTACTGCCGGGGCGCAGAAATCCGGTTTGATGCTGTTGGCGCTTGTGTAGCCCCTGCCGGACTCCAGGTAGAGGGCGCCGGTTGCCGTGTTGTAGCCTCCTGTGCTGACGGGAATGGCGGCGGTGGAGGGGATGGTGAGCGTCGTGTCGGGGTTCGGCTTTAAAAAGATAACGTCCTTCGGCAGCATTCCGGTCATCGGAAGCCAGACATGGAACCGGCCGGTGATGGTGGCGTTGGGAAAGACAAGAACGGTCCAGATGCCCCGGCTTGCGCGGTCAAAGCGGATAAACACAAGCTGATCCCCGCGGGTCCGCCCGACGGTGCGGTAGTCCACCTCCACCCGGGTGTTTTCCAGCAGAAACGTGTACTCCTGATGCCCGCCGACCCTGATGACGGTGGGAGGCTGCAGAACGCCGCCGGGAGACTGGACGGCCACGGCGAAGAGCTCCGGCGCGTTGGCCCACATTTCCAGGTAAAAGCCCGGCATGTTTTCCTCCACATTGATCTCCACCTGCACGGCGGCGCCGGAGCCGTCCCCGGTCCCGAAAAAATGGTGTCTGGCGTTGGCCTCGTTTCCGGTGGCCGTTACGATGCAGCGGTTGTAGAAACCGCCGATGTAGTTTAACAGCCCGGCCAGAACGCTCCCGCCGGAGTGGCTCCCGTTGTTGGTCCCAAGGGCGATGCAGATGACAAGCGGCATTCCCAGGTCGTGGGCCTTTTTGTCCAGATAGCTGACCGCGGCCATGATATCGCTCTCCTGGTAGCAGAGAGTGTCCCTGGGGATATAGTAGAAATCCTTCAGATACTGTTTGGCCGGTTTTAATTTCACGACGGCGATGGCGGAGGCCGGCACCGCGCCCACAAAGTTGTTTGCCGCGTCCTCGCTCCCGCAGGCGATGCTGGCGATCAGCGTCCCGTGGCCGTTCTCGTCCTCCTGCGGGACTATTTCTTCCGGGTGGTCGGATAAGAGCGCCCGGTCGATGTCCTCCTTTAAGTATTCGGTTCCGTACAAAAAGCCCTCCGGCGGCACGGCGTCTCCTGTCTGGTCCCAGATCGCCGCGATGCGGGTGGAGCCGTCGGGATTTCGAAAGCAGGCGTTTTTGTAGGCGATTCCGGTGTCGAGAAATCCCACGAGAATGTTTTCGCCCCGCAGGGAGAGGGCGGGCTGGTTCTGAAGCTGGAGTATGCCGCTCTCCTCAAGGGCCGTGGAGTCCGCAAGGCCAAAGCATTTTGGAATGGCGGAGTAGGAGTAGGTCTGCAGACTTAAGGGCGGAATCCGGCTCCTGTCATAGTAGAGTATTTCGTACTGGCCGCTCAGTGCCTGCAGACATTCCGGCTCCAGCGCAAGCTGTTCCTCGTCTGCGGACGAGATGATGACATCATAGACATCGTTTGATTGGATGATTGCATTGCAGTCCATAAAAAAGCCTTTTTCCTTAATCTTATGCGAAGACGTCTGATTCCATGAAAACTGTGAAAATTTCCATGCCATAAGGCGATACGCTTGAAAAACAGGCCCGCCTTTAGTATAATACATAAAAGGAGTGAGAGGATTTAAACAGGCGTTTACAGCGAGGGAGTACATAAGATGGAGTTAGCGTGTGTTTTTGACGATTACCCGAGTTCCCTGTTTGTAGTGGAACCCATTATGGATGGTATGGTGTCGAGGGATTTTGTATATATTTATGTGAACGATGCGTTCTGTCTGTTTCTCGGAAGGAGCCGGGTGGAGCTGGTGGGGCATCGGTTTCTGGAGGTGTTCGCAGACCCGGGGGAGCATGTGTGGTTTGACCTGTTCCGGGATGCGGCTATCTACGGGAAGTACCGGCAGGTCAGCGATGTGAGCACGGTGATCGGCAAGCATCTTCTGGCGGAGGCGTTCCATGTGGAGCCGAACCGCTGCTGCTGTATCATACGGGATTTTGTGACGCTGGACGGGGCGGAGGATGCGCCGGATGAGGCGGACGCCATGCAGCTTTCCGGAACGGAGCTTGCCCGCAGGGCGTATGTGGATTACCTGACAGGCTTTTACAACCGCTTTTACCTGCAGGAGAAGAGCAAGGAAATTGCAGGGATGACGAATGTGGGGATGACCTATCTGGACATCAACAACCTGAAGATGATCAACGACACGCTGGGACATCATGCGGGGGACGTGCTGATTCAGGACTTCTCGAAGAAGCTGCGGGAGCTCTATCCCAGGTCCGAGATATTCCGCATGGGCGGGGACGAGTTTCTCGTGATCTCGCCCGACGTGACGGAGGAATCCTTTCTGGCCCGCTCCGCCGGCGTGCAGAAATTCTTTTCCGAAGGCCGGATGTCCACGGCGATGGGCTTTCGCTTCTGCAAAAGCGTCGTCGGGCTGTGGGAGGAGATCGACGCCTGCGACGCGCTGATGTATCAGAACAAGCGGGCAATGAAGGAGGCAAACTGATTTTTGTCCGGTCTCTGTAAAAAGTTTTGATCAGGCAGTTAAGTTTTTTTGAGTTTATGCCGATAACAACGGTAAGGAACTCATTATAAATGGAATTACAGATTTTTCCAAGGAGGACAGGTATGAGCGCAGTAGGACAGGTAGACGCTGGCGCGGTCAGCAAATATGAGAGCAATAAGGTGAACGGCTCCAGATCCGATTACGGCAACACCATCGGAGACGTGAAGCTCTCCGACAAGGGCGCGAAGTATTACGAGGAGCTGAAAAAGAAATACTCCGGCATGGATTTCGTTCTTGTGAGCAACGACGAGGTGGAGGGCGCAGAGCAGAAGGCGTCAAAGTTCGCAAATAAGAACCGGACGCTTGTTCTGATCGACGAAGAGAAGATCGAGAAGATGGCCGCCGACGAGGATTACCGCAAGAAGTATGAGAACATCATCGGCAATGCGGACAATCAGCTTGAGCAGATGAAGCAGAAGCTGGGAAGCGGCACACTTGCGAATGTGAAGACCTTCGGCATCAAGGTGGACGATCACGGCAATTCCTCTTATTTTGCAGTGATTGACAAGTCTCTGGCAGCGCAGAAGGAGCGCATCGCAAAGAATCATGAGGCGAAGGCAGAGGAGAAGAAGGCTGCGGACAAGAAGGCTTCTGCGGAGAGGCTGGAGCATTCGAGGGATAAGTTTAAGACCGACGGAGAAAATCTTGAGACCATCAGCGCTTCTACCGTTGACGAGCTGCTTAAGAAGCTCAACGACAGCTACTATGCAGGCATGAGCGACAGAGCGCGCACGGAGCAGGAGAAGATGCTCGGAACCAATCTGGATTTCAAGCTTTAGAGCCTGTGAGGGATACCATAAGGTATCCCTTTTTCTGTCGGTAAAAGGATCGGAATCGGAGGTATATGAGTATGTCAAATATCATGGATTATCTGATATGGAGGGGAGATCTCGGCTGGGAGGCGTCGGCGTTTAACGAGGTGGATAATCTGATTTTGTCGGAGCTGATCTATGTGGATCTGGACGGCATCGTTCCGGGTGTCGGGGCGGGGAATGTCACGCTGAAGCACGCCTGCGGCAAATTTTTTGAGCGCTACACGGACGAGGAGATAAACGCGCGGGTGTCCAGCACGAAGGTGGCGGCGTTTATGATGCGCGAGATGGCGGACACGAAAAGGTTCGGAGACATTCTGCTGGAAAATTATGTCAACGACATTGATCTGGATGAACAGTCCCAGTTCTGTGCCATGACCGTGCGGCTGGGGGACGGCAGAATGTGCGTCGTCTACAGCGGCACGGACTCCACCATTGTGGGCTGGAAGGAGAACTTTAACATGAGCTTTCTGTCGGAGACGCCGGGGCAGCTTAAGGCCTCCGACTATCTGCGAAAGGCGGCCGGACAGAACCGTCTGCCGCTTCGCATCATGGGGCACTCCAAGGGCGGCAACCTGTCGGTGTATGCGGCGACCCACACGACGCCCGCGGTGATGGAGCGCATCGAGATCATATACAGCAACGACGGGCCCGGCTTTACCGAAAGCATGGTGGAGGAGACAAACTACCGGCGCATGATACCGAAGATTCGCACGATCATACCGGAGTCCTCCATTGTCGGCATGCTCCTGGAGCGGGAGGAGGAATACGAGGTTGTGGCCAGCAGCGGCAGCGGAGCCGGCCAGCACGACGTCATGAGCTGGGAGGTGGCGGGGCCGTCTCTTGTGCACCTGAGCCGCGTGGACGAGACGGCGGCTTTAATCGACCGGACGTTTAAATCCTGGATCGGAAAGATGGACAATGCCAGGCGGGAGGCCTTTGTCGACACACTTTTTGGCGTGCTGGACGATGCGGATATCCGCACGGTGGACGATCTTGCGCGGATCAGCCCGTCCAAATTCGGCGAGCTTGTGCGGATCAGCTCTTCTTTGGACAGAGAGAACCAGGAGGTCATGCGGGATGCGGCAAAACGGCTGCTTGCGGAGAGCGGCAATGCGCTGAAGAAGGCTTTTTTTAAAAAATAGCTTTTCTTTGGAGCTTATATCGGATATAATAGTAATTCAGGAGGGGGCTGTTAATTGGGGGATTAGCAGCCCTGCTATTATTTTCAGCAGAAAAGGAGAGTGGCGAATGACAAAAAGAGAACAGGTGATGAATTTTGCGGCGGAAAAAAAGGACATGTGTATTGCAAATGACACGATAGCGGACGAGCTGTTTACGGAATACGGTGTAAACAGAGGGCTGCGTGATTTAAACGGAAAGGGCGTGCTTACGGGCCTGACAAACATATCTGCGGTCGTCTCGTTTAAGGACGGCCCGGACGGGGAACGCACGCCGTGCGACGGCGAGCTGTGGTACCGGGGGTACAACGTGAAGACTCTGATCGATAAGCTGGGGCCGGAGGAGTTCGGCTTTGAGCGGACGGCCTATCTGCTGCTGTTCGGGGAGCTCCCGGACGAGGAGGCGCTCCATGGCTTTGAGAAGATTCTTGCGGCGGTTCGCACGCTGCCGACGAACTTCACGCGGGATGTCATTATGAAAGCGCCGACAAAGGACATCATGAACTCCATGACAAGGAGTATTCTCACCCTTGCGGCTTACGACAAGAACACGTCTGTTGCGACCCTCGAAAACAATATACGCCAGTGCATCCAGCTTGTGGCGGAATTTCCGATGCTAGCGGTGTACGGCTACCACGCCTACAACCACTATGAGAACGAGCACAGCATGTACATACACCGGCCGAAGCCGCGCCTGTCCACGGCAGAGAACTTCCTGCGGATGCTGCGCCCGGACAAGGCGTACTCGGCGCTGGAGGCGAAGGTACTGGATGTGGCGCTGATGCTGCATATGGAGCACGGCGGCGGCAATAACAGTACGTTCACCACCCGCGTCGTGACCTCGGCGGGGACGGACACCTACTCCGCCATCGCGGCGGCCATGTCTTCCTTAAAGGGGCCGAAGCACGGCGGAGCCAACATCAAGGTGATGGAGATGATGAACGACATTCACCGCAATGTGAAGGACTGGGACGACAGAGACGAGGTGCGCTCGTATCTGGGCAGAATGATCGACGGGGAGGTCTTCGACCACAAGGGGCTGATCTACGGGATGGGTCACGCCGTCTACTCTCTCTCCGACCCGAGAGAGCGCATTTTCAAGACCTATGTGGAGCATCTGGCGAAGGCGAAGAAGCGGGAGAAGGACATGCGGCTCTACAATCTGATCGAGGAGCTTGCGCCGGAGCTGATTGCGGAAAAAAGACATATTTTCAAGGGAGTAAGTCCCAACGTGGACTTTTACAGCGGGTTTGTCTACGAGATGCTGGACATTCCGATGGAGCTGTTTACGCCGCTCTTTGCCATCGCGCGCATCGCGGGCTGGAGCGCCCATCGTCTGGAGGAGCTGATCGGCATGAACAAGATTATCCGTCCGGCTTACAAGAGCGTGATGGTGGAGATCGAGTGACAGGATACAAAAGGGAGTGTGCGAAATGGAATATACGAATGTTTCAGGCGGCGTGTGCGCCGCAAAGGGATTTAAGGCAAGCGGGCTCAACTGCGGATTAAATCCGGATAAGAACAAGTTTGATCTGGCGCTGATTTACTCGGAGGTGCCCTGTGCGGCTGCGGCTGTCTACACACAGAATAAGGTGAAGGGCGCGCCGATTCTCGTGACGCAGCGCAATCTGGCAAAATCGAAAAATGTGGCCCAGGCGGTGATTGCCAACAGCAAGAACGCCAACACCGGCAATGGGGACGGGGAGGAGAAGGCGCTCCGCATGTGTGCGGCTGCGGCGGAGCAGCTGGGCATTGCGCCGGAGCATGTGATTGTGGCATCCACCGGCGTCATCGGTCAGCCCCTTGCGGTGGAGCACATTGAGCAGTCGGCGACCGCGCTTGCGGCGGGGCTGTCAGAAGACGGGCACGCCGACGCGGCCTACGCGATTATGACGACGGACACGGTGCAGAAGGAGGCGGCTGTCGCCTTTGAGCTGGGGGGAAAGCGCTGCGTGGTTGGGGGAATGGCCAAGGGCAGCGGCATGATCCACCCGAATATGGCGACGACGCTCAATTTTGTGACGACCGACGCGGCCGTTTCCGCAGAGCTTCTGGAGCGGGCGCTCAGGGATGTGGTGAAGGTGACGTACAACTGTTTAAGCGTGGACGGGGACACGTCGACGAACGACATGGTGAGCATTATGGCCAACGGCCTTTCGGGCAACCGAAAGATCGAGGAGGCTGACGCGGACTATGCCGTGTTCAGGGAGGCGCTCTACAAGGTGCTTGCGGAGCTGACGCGGATGCTGGCAAAGGACGGAGAGGGAGCCACAAAGCTCATAGAGTGCTCGTGCACGGGCGCACCGGACCAGGATACGGCAATCACGGTGGCAAAGAGCGTTGTGGGTTCTTCTCTCGTGAAGTGTATGATCTACGGGGAGGACGCCAACTGCGGCAGAATTTTATGTGCCATCGGCTATGCGGATGCGGATTTTGACATCACGGCGGTGGACATTGACATGGCTTCCGCTGCGGGGACGGTTGCGGTGGGGCGAGCGGGAACGAACATCGCATTTTCCGAGGAGCTGGCCGCGCGGGTGATGGCGGAGGACGAGATTTTTATCAATATCGACATGCACCAGGGGAGCGGCAGCGCGAAGGCCTGGGGCTGTGATCTTTCTTACGATTATGTGAAGATCAACGGCGATTATCGGACCTGAGAGAGGGGCGGGGACGAAATCGGGCAGAAGTGATTTACAGGAGGATAAAGCAGTTATGAATATGAAAATCGGGATGATCGGATGCGGCAATATGGGAACCGCAATGCTTCAGGGAATTACGGCGTCGAAAAAGGCGCTGCCGCAGGATATTATGGTGTCGTGCAGAACAGCCGCAACGCTTGCGGAAAAGCAGATGACCTACGGCGTGCAGATTACCGGAGACAATCGGAGGGTTGCGGCCTTTGCGGACGTTTTGTTTCTGGCGGTGAAGCCGCAGTTTTACGAGAGTGTCATTGCGGAGATCAGAGATACCGTGACGGAGGGGCAGACGGTTGTGTCGATTGCGCCGGGAAAGTCGCTGGCCTGGCTTTCGCAGCAGTTTGAAAAGCCGGTTAAGGTGATAAGAGCCATGCCGAATACGCCGGCCATGATCGGCTCCGGCATGATGGGAATGTGTGCAAACGATGGGGTTTCGGCGGAGGAAATGGCGCAGGTGAGAGAGCTCTGCAGCTGTTTTTCGGAGACGGAGGTGGTGCCGGAGCCTCTGATGGACGTGGTGACCGCGGTCAGCGGAAGCTCTCCGGCCTACGTGTTTATGTTTATTGAGGCGATGGCGGATGCGGCGGTGGCCGGCGGGATGCCAAGGGCGCAGGCGTACCGGTTTGCGTCCAACGCGGTGCTCGGGAGCGCGCGGATGGTGCTGGAGACGGGGATGCACCCGGGGGAGCTCAAGGATATGGTGTGCTCGCCGGGAGGAACGACCATTCAGGCCGTTCGGGTGCTGGAGGAGAAGGGCATGCGAAGCAGTGTCTTTGAGGCGATGATGCGCTGTCTGGACAGTGCGAGGGGAATGTAGCCGACGAAGAGGAAGTGAAATGATGAATTTAGCGCAATTAAAGCAGGGGCAGTGCGCCGTTTTGACCACAATCGGGGGAGAGGGGGCTCTGCGGCAGCATTTTCTGGATATGGGGCTGATCCCGGGAACCGTGATTACCTATGTGAAGGCGGCTCCTCTGGGTGATCCCGTGGAGTACCGGGTGTGGGGCTATGAGCTGACGCTGCGCATCGAGGAGGCGGAGCGCATCGAGATTGATCAGGTGCGGTCCGCGGACAAAAGGGCCGGGGAAGAGGCAACCGCAGAGGGGCCGAGAGGCAGGCGCTCGATGCATCCGGGGCTTGGAGAGATGGGAATCTATCACACGAAGCAGCGGGGCGAGACTATCGTAAAGGGAGAGCTTTTGACCTTCGGGCTGGCGGGCAACCAGAACTGCGGAAAGACCACACTGTTCAACCAGCTCACCGGGGCGAACCAGCATGTGGGCAATTTCCCAGGGGTGACGGTGGATCGAAAGGACGGGCCCATCCGCAAGCAGGAAAACACGCTTGTGACGGACCTTCCCGGCATCTACTCCCTGTCGCCCTACACAAGCGAGGAAATTGTCACCAGGCAGTTTTTTCTGGAGGATCGGCCGAGGGGCATTATCAACATTGTGGAGGCTCCGGCCATTAAGCGTAACCTTTACCTGACGCTGCAGCTGATCGAGCTGGACATTCCCATGGTGCTGGCCTTAAATATGATGGACGAGGTGCGGGAGAACGGCGGAACCGTCGACGTGAATCTCTTTGAGCAGACGCTGGGCATTCCGGTTGTTCCGATTTCCGCGGTGAAGAATGAGGGAATCGAGGAGCTGGTGGAGCACGCCGTCCATGTGGCACGCTACAGAGAGCGGCCGGGGAGAATGGATTTCTGCGATGTGAACGGTGCGGACTGCGGCGCCATGCACCGGTGCATCCACTCCATCATGCATCTGATCGAGGACCACGCCAACCGAAACAGACTGCCGGTGCGGTTTGCGGCCAGCAAGCTGGTGGAGGGGGACGAGCGGGTGTCTGCTGCGCTGCATCTGGACGATAATGAGCTTGCCATGATCGAGCATATTATTGCGCAGATGGAGGCGGAGAGCGGGATGGACCGGCAGGCGGCTCTCGCCAACATGCGGTTTTCGTTTATCAACCGGGTGTGCTCGGCCACGGTCGTAAAGCCCCGCGAGAGCAGGGAGCACAGAAGAAGCCAGATGATCGACCGGTTTCTGACGGGAAAGTACACGGCCATTCCCTGCTTTGCCATGATTATGGTGCTTGTGTTTTACCTGACCTTCGGGCTGATCGGGGCCAGGCTTTCGGAGGCACTCTCCCTCGGTATTGATGCCTTCACCGGGTGGGCATCTGCGGTGCTGTCTGCGGCGGGGGTCAATGAGGCGGTGCACTCGCTTGTGATCGACGGCGTGTTTGCGGGGGTCGGGAGTGTGCTGGGCTTTCTGCCGACCATCGTGACGCTGTTTTTCTTCCTGTCTCTTCTGGAGGACAGCGGGTACATGGCGAGGGTTGCCTTTGTGGTGGACAAGCTGCTGCGGAAGGTGGGGCTGTGGGTGCGCGTCTTTGTGCCGATGCTCGTCGGCTTTGGCTGTTCGGTTCCGGCCATTATGGCCACCCGGACGCTGCCCTCCGAGCGGGACAGGAGGATGACGATACTTCTGACACCCTTTATGAGCTGTTCTGCTAAGATGCCTGTCTACGGCTTTTTTGCAGCGGCTTTCTTTCCGGGAAAGAGCGCATTTGTCATGACGGTTATGTATGTGACGGGCATTGCGGTGGGGATTGTCGTGGCCTTCGTGCTGGATCACACAGCGTTTCGCGGAAAGCCGGTGCCCTTTGTTATGGAGCTTCCGAACTACCGGCTGCCGGGGGTGAAGAGCGTTGGGCGGCTGATCTGGGACAAGGCGAAGGATTTTCTTACCAGAGCCTTTACGGTCATATTTTTTGCGACGATCATTATCTGGTTTCTGCAGAGCTTCGACATGCATCTGGATCTGGTGAAAAATTCCGAAGACAGTATGCTTGCCGCGCTGGGCGGGCTTATTGCGCCGGTGTTTGGGCCGCTGGGCTTTGGGGACTGGCGGCTGTCCACCGCGCTGATCACGGGCTTTATGGCGAAGGAGAGTGTGGTGAGCACGCTGACGGTGCTCGGGGCGGCCGATGTTCTGACGCCCTTTACCGCCGCGGTATTTCTGGTGTTTACCCTTTTGTACACGCCCTGCGTCGCCGCGATTGCAGCGGTGAAGAGAGAGCTGGGAGGCTGGTGGGCAGCTATTGTGGCATTCGGGCAGTGCGCCATCGCCTGGGCCGTTGCGCTCGTCTTTCGGCTGGCGGGAGGCTTTTTCTTTTAAGGTCTTGCTTTTTGGGACGGATATGTGTAAAATAGTACCGAACATGTTGAAATCAAAAGAGAGGTTATCATGAGTCAGGCAAAGGTTGAACAATATAAGAAGGACAAGGCGAACCGCAAGAAGATTATGGCGCAGGAGAAGGCAAAACGCACGGCGGGAAAGGTGTGCGCGTGGGTGATTCTTCTGGCGCTTGTGGGCTGGGCAGGCTATGCCGGCGTGGATTACTATCAGTCGAAGCTGCCGGTTAAGAGCGTGTACACGAATCTTTCTGCGCTGACGGACTATGTGAACGGTCTTACGCCTGCGGAGGAGTAGAGGAAAGACGGTATCGGATTATTCCGATGCCGCCTTTTTTAATGCGTCCTCGATGGCGTCGAGAAGAACGATGGATGTGTACTGGCTGCTCTGGGAGAAGGTGACGTCTTCCAGCGACTGGGCTGCGGTGATCTGGTCGGTGAGCTCTTCCAGGGCCGGGCGCACAAGGGGATACATGGTTTCCATCGTCTCGTCCAGATTTACGAGGGAGATGGAGTTGATATGGTTTTCATCCACCGTCACCTGGACGTCCAGCGCCGCGTCCCCCAGCCGGACGGAGGAGGTGTACACGCCCGGGACGTACATAGTGGGAACCGATTCGCCTGCGGATTTGTCCTTCGGCTTAAAAAAGATCAGGAACAGTACGGCGAGTATGAGGATCAGACCGACCACAATGCCCGTAAATACGATTTTCTTCATGTGAAGAACGACTATCTTTGTTTTTGCACTCATGTTTTGCCTCCATTATTGCATAAATTTTCCGTGAGGAGAATCGGATACCGGTCTGGCCGGGATAGAATGGTTCTTGATACATAGTATGAAAGACCCGGGGAAATCATTCCTGGGATCGAGAGGTTTGCGGGATAGACTGCAAAAAATGATTCAATTGCATGAAAATTCTGGAATTAATATTTTATAAATATGTTTT
>CATJJD010000179.1 GCA_949740385.1 uncultured Lachnospiraceae bacterium | reverse complement strand
TTACAATATGGAAGGCAAAGAAGTCGGCAGTATGGAATTAAACGATGCCATCTTCGGAGTCGAAGTGAACGAACATCTGGTTCATATGGCTGTAGTCCAGCAGCTTGCAAATAAACGTCAGGGAACACAGAAAGCAAAGACCCGTTCGGAAGTTCGCGGCGGTGGAAGAAAGCCGTGGAGACAGAAGGGAACCGGTCACGCAAGACAGGGTTCGACAAGATCTCCGCAGTGGACCGGCGGCGGTGTGGTATTTGCCCCGACCCCGAGAGATTACTCATTCAAGCTCAACCGGAAGGAGAAGAGAATCGCGCTCAAGTCCGTTCTCACATCCAAGGTTGCGGAGGGCAAGCTGGTCGTAGTCGACGAGCTGAAGCTGGATGAGATCAAGACAAAGAAATTCGTTCAGGTGATGAACAACCTGAAGGTGCAGAAGGCGCTTGTAGTATTGAACGGCATGGATACGAACGTGATCGCGTCGGCGGCCAACCTTCCGACGGTAAAGACCACACAGACAAACGAGCTGAACGTATTCGACGCATTAAAGTATGATACAGTAGTTCTCACAAAGGACTCTGTTGCGGCAATCGAGGAGGTGTATGCATAATGGCAAACGTACAGTATTATGATGTGATCCTCAAACCTGTAGTTACCGAGAAGAGCATGGCTGTGATGGCGGAGAAGAAGTACACATTTCTTGTTCATCCGGAAGCGAACAAGACGATGATCAAGGAAGCCGTTGAGAAAATGTTCGAGGGGACGAAAGTTGCAAAGGTCAACACAATGAACTGCGAAGGCAAGACAAAGAGACGCGGCATGGTTTACGGCAAGACGGCGAAGACCAAGAAGGCGATTGTGCAGCTCACTGAGGACAGCAAGGATATCGAGATTTTCTCAGGCCTGTAATTGCAGGAGTCAGGGCGCTGCAGCCCCTGGACGACAGGTAAAGTCGTGATAATGAAAACATCGAAAGGAGAATAACAATGGGAATTAAGACATACAACCCATATACACCTTCCAGAAGAAATATGACTGGTTCGGATTTCACCGAGATCACAAAAAGTAAGCCGGAGAAATCCCTCACAACCTCGCTGAGCAAGAATGCCGGCCGCAACAACCAGGGTAAGATTACGGTCAGACATAAGGGCGGCGGA
>CATJJD010000178.1 GCA_949740385.1 uncultured Lachnospiraceae bacterium | reverse complement strand
TGCGGGGAAACGTGCAGTCGGTCAATGTGCTGCGCCAGATCGTGAAGGTGATTGTGGACAACGGCGAGGAGAAGGAGCTGCAGGAGTACCGTGTGGACGACCTTAAGTTCACACCGAGACGCCGCAGGGACGTAAAGCTGACGGAGGAAGAGCTAAAGGAGCTAAAGGAGCTTGAGGACGACGGCGAGAGCGTGTCCGCAAAAAGCGAGGGCGGAGGCCGTGAGAGCCAGAGCTATCCAAACAGCCGCGGCCGCGAGAGCCGGGATTACCGGGAGGGGCGCGGAAACGGCAAAAACCGAAACGGCCGGCGCGGGCGCGGTGAGAGAGAGGGCCGTGAGAACCAGAGCTACCCGAACGGCCGCGGAGAGGACGGCGGTAAAAAGGAGTACGGGCGGAAAAACAGACATGGCGATAAAAGCCAGCAGGGACAGGAAAGTATGTCTGATATACCGCAAAACAGCGAAAACGGACAGGAAAGTATGTCGAATGATGTCAAAAATAACAGACAGGGCGGAATGCCGGATGAAGACTGACACGCAGGTGACGATCCGCTCTGACGAGCGGCTGGACGAGCTGCACCGGAACGGATATTATATTATTCAGGACCCCGGGCGCTTCTGCTTCGGGATGGATGCGGTGCTTTTGTCCGGTTTTGTCAGGGTAAAGGCAGGGGAGAGGGTGCTTGATCTTGGCACCGGCACCGGCATTATCCCGATTCTTCTGGAGGCGAAGACGCCGGGCGAGCACTTTACGGGACTGGAGATTCAGCCGGAGAGCGCAGAGATGGCAGCACGAAGCGTGGCGTACAACCGGCTGCAGGATAAGATTGATATTGTTGTCGGGGACATCCGGGAGGCGTCCGGGATTTTCGGTGCGTCCTCTTTTCAGGTGGTTACAACCAATCCGCCCTATATGATCGGAAATCACGGCCTGGTGAGCTCCTGCGACGCCAGGATGATCGCAAGGCACGAGATACTCTGTGATCTGGACGATATATTGCGCGAGAGCGCAAAGCTGCTCGCCCCCGGCGGGCGTTTTTATATGGTGCACCGGCCGTTTCGGCTGGCGGAGATATTCAGTAAGATGATTGCCTGCCGCATCGAGCCGAAGCGCATGCGGCTTGTTCACCCCTTTGCGGACCGGGAGCCGAATATGGTTCTCATTGAGGGATGCAGGGGCGGCAATTCCAGGCTTTCCGTGGAGCCGCCTCTGATCGTCTTTCGTGAGCAGGGGGTGTACACGGAGGAGATCACGGAGCTTTACGGGTACTGACGGACGAAGAGAAACGGGGGTTGTTATGACGGTAAAGGACAGGGATGCATCAAACGGCGGGAGGGCTGTGCCGCACACAAAACCGGGCGTTCTCTATCTGTGCGCCACGCCCATAGGCAATCTGGAGGACATTACGTTTCGGGTGCTCCGAGTTCTGCGGGAGGCGGATCTGATTGCGGCAGAGGACACCCGCAATTCCATCCGGCTTCTGAATCATTTCGAGATCCGGACACCGATGACCAGCTACCACGAGCACAATAAGATCGAGAAGGCGTATTGGCTTGTGGAAAAACTGCGGGCCGGGCAGAATATTGCGCTGATTACGGATGCCGGGACCCCGGGAATTTCCGACCCCGGGGAAGAGCTCGTCCGCATATGCTGCGAGGAGAGAATTGCGGTGACATCCCTTCCGGGAGCGGCTGCGTGCGTGACGGCACTTACGATGTCGGGGCAGCCGACAAGGCGTTTTGCCTTTGAGGCTTTTCTGCCGCGGGATAAAAAGGAGCGGCGGGCTGTGCTTTCGGAGCTTTCGGAGGAGACCAGGACGATAGTTCTGTATGAAGCGCCCCACCGCCTTGCCCGGACGCTTTCGGAGCTCTCGGAGGTTCTGGGTGAGGACCGCCGCCTTACGGTCTGCCGGGAGCTGACAAAGCGGTATGAGGAAAAAATACAGACAACCCTCGGGGAGAGTGTTGCTTATTTTGAGACGCAGGAACCGCGGGGGGAGTATGTGCTTGTGATTGCGGGCAAATCCCGCGGGGAGATAGCGAAAGAGCAGCAGAGGGAGTGGGAGGCCATGAGCATCAGGGAACACATGGCGTACTACGAATCCCGTGGAGTGGAGCGGAAGGAAGCGATGAAGCGGGTGGCAAAGGACCGGGGGATTGGCAGACGGGACGTTTATCAGAGTCTGATTTCCTGAACGCCGGTGTAATGGAAAAGGGGAGACGCAGAGTGCGGCTCCCCTTTTGGGTTTCGGAAGCGTCAGAGAAAGAGCTTCTCGAGTATTTTCTGTTTTGCGCCGGTAAAGGGCTGATAGCGGATCGGAAGATCCAGCCATGTCTTTTTGTCCACGATGCTCCGGTAATGGGAAAATTCTTCGAAGCCGTATTTTCCGTGGTAGCCGCCCATGCCGCTGTCGCCCATGCCGCCGAAGGGCATTTCGTCGGTGGCAAGATGGATAATGGTGTCGTTGATACAGCCGCCGCCGAACCGGCAGCGGGAGAGAACATAGTCTTTCACCTTCCGGTTTTCCGTAAAGCAGTAGAGTGCCAGCGGGTGCGGGCGCTCCTCCACGGTGTCCAATGCTTTCTGCAGGGAGGTGTAGGTTATAATCGGAAGAATGGGACCGAAAATTTCCTCCTGCATGACGGCATCCTCCCAGGCGACGTTGTCCATAATGGTCGGCGCGATTTTAAGGGTCTTCTCCTGGTATTCTCCGCCGCAGACGACTCTGGAGTAATCTATCAGGCCAAGGAGGCGCTTAAAGTGCTTTTCGTTTACGATTTTCCCGTAGTCTCTGTTTGTGAGGGGCGAGGCGCCGTACTGTCTTCTGATCTCCCGCCGCAGGGCGCTTACCAGCCCGTCTTTTACCGACGCATCGCAGAGGATATAGTCCGGCGCGACGCAGGTCTGGCCGCAGTTGATAAATTTTCCGAAGACGATGCGTCTGGCCGCAAGGTTTATCCTTGCGGTTTTTTCAACGATGCAAGGGCTTTTTCCGCCGAGCTCCAAAGACACCGGGGTCAGGTGCTTTGCGGCTTTTTCCATGACGTATCTGCCGACGGATATGCTGCCGGTGAAAAAGATTTTATCGAATTTCTGCGTCAGCAGCGCCTGATTTTCTTCGCGGCCTCCGGTTATAACGGACACATACTCCTGCGGGAAGCACTCGTCCAGAAGACGGATCAGTGCGCCGCAGGAGGCCGGCGCGTAGGCGCTGGGCTTTATTACGGCAGTGTTGCCGGCGGCGATGGCATCCGTCAGCGGGCAGAGGGTCAGCAGAACCGGATAATTCCAGGGGCTCATAATGAGAACATTGCCGTAGGGAATCGGTGTCCGGAAGCTGGCCGCGGCAAACTGTACGGCGGGAGTTTTCACTCTCTGAGGACGGCAGAGTCCTCTCAGGTGCTTTTTCATCCACCGGATTTCCTCCAGCACCAGACCGATCTCGCACATCAGACTCTCGGTTTTGCTTTTCCCCAGATCTTCCTGCAGTGCCCGGCAGAGGTCGGCTCTGTGATTTAAAATACTCCGCTCCAGCGTATTCAGTGCGTCCAGCCGGGCAGAGACAGGCTTTGTGGCTCCGGACGCGAAATAACGGCGCTGCCCCTGGAGCAGTTTTTCAAAAGACGGTTGTTTCATGGCATCTCCTCTCCCTGTACATACCTGCGTTCGTTTTTTAATACAGGTACATTATAGCAGAGTTTCTGTTTTTTTCAAGGAGCGGGACAGAGGATGCGCGGGAGCTGCGCCTATTTCAGCAGCTTTTTTTCCAGCAGTGCAAAGGGGGCGGGGCCGATTCGGAGAATCTGTTCATGAAAGTCCACCGGATCGAAACGGTCTTTTTGCTTTTCCTCGCAGGCGGCGCGAAGCTGGCAGAATTTCATGTAGCCCACATAGTATTTCAGGTAGTTGCCCGGTTCCTCGAGTATCAGACGGGTGATGGCGTCTACGGTTTCCTCGCTGGAGATGCCGTAGCTCTCCCAGAATTTTATCATATCCGCCTTTTCCCAGCCAAGATAGTGGATGCCGATGTCGGAGGTGGCGTAGAGGCTTAACATGGCCGCCTGATTGTGCTGCATCAGCGAAGCCAGGTCTTCGTCAAGACCTGCGTAGTAGTAGGACTGCATCTCCACGTAGGTCGCCCAGCCTTCGGTGAAGCCCGGGTAGTTTAACATGGTGTGCAGCGGGTTCATGCCGTAGTCGTAGGAGGCCACGGTCTGGTAGAGATGGCCGGGAAAGCCCTCGTGGGCCAGCGTGGTAAACAGGTAGAGGCTGTCGTCCTCCCGCACGTTGTTGATGTAGATTTTGTTTGTCAGATAATTGTCAATCGGCGCCGTGATGTAAAAGGCGGGCGCAAGGTAGTCGGACAGGGACGGGTCTACATGTACCACCTCCCACCTGGAGTCGGGAGCCTTCGGGAAGTCGGCCAGCATCGCCGTTTCCAGATGCTCCACCATGGCGGTCTCGTCGGCGAAATCCAGCGCTGCAGAGTCGGATTTGTTCAGTAGCTCCGGTGTTTTTGTCAGAAGATTGGTGCAGACTGCCAGATCGGAGGCACGTTTCTCTTCGATCTGAGCTGCAAGCTCCTCCACGGTGTCGCTGCAGCCCGTGTAGTAGGCCACGAGAGCCGCGTAGTACTCTTTTCCCCTGTCGTAATTGCAGAGTCCCCAGCTGTTGCGGCCGCAGCCCATAAGCCCGGTGAGTCCGGTGATCATTGTCCGGTAGGCGGGAATCACATGATCCGCCATTGCCTGACGGTTGCGGGCTTTATAATCCTCCATATCCGATTCGCTCAATCCTCCCACTGCCGAGAGGCGGTTGTCGAATGTTGTCAGCAGAAAGTTGTCGTCCGGGTGCAGGACAAAGACTTCGCAGCTCTCGATGATTTTTGCGCAGCTGCTGTCCGACATAAAAAGCCCGGCGTCCGCTTTTTCCTGCTCAAATTCGAGAATCTGTGAGAAGTATGTATCCATCTGTGACAGAAGCGACAGGTAGTCCTCGATATCCTGTCTTGTGCGAAACGGGTACTCAGCCAGCAGAATCGGAAGCTGCGAGGTGACGCCGCCGGAAGGGGTGAGTACTTCGTCGTAGAGGGCGAATTCGTTCAGCTTTGCCTGCCGGCTCAGATAGTCCGAGAGTACGTCGTAGACAAGCTTTTCGTCGCTGCTTAAGGCTCGGTAGGAAAATCCGTCCAGCTTTCTGCGCAGCTCTTTGGTGCTGCGGACGCTGTTTTTCCGCGCTTTTTTTGAGAAATCTCCGAGGGTCGGTTTGTAGTCCGTGATGCCGACCGCCGCGGGATCGCTGACGGTAAAGTGGAGATTCATGGTGTTGGCGGCTGCTTCTTCGAGGAATACTTCCGAGACAAAGCGGTTGAACTCTCTGCTGCCGCCTTTTCCGAAAGGCAGGCCCGTCACGAACTGTATGCCGATGCACATTGCCAGAAGGAACAGGGCAAGCCCGATTGCGGGGGTTTTTGGAACAGGAAACCTTCTGCGGGAAGGTGTCTGGTTGTGTGGGATCGATTTCATAATGATGCTCCTGTGCGCAGTTTTTTATTTTTATCCTATGCCGGATAATGGAAAGTATGTCGGAAGAACTTTTTTGTCTTTTGCAGGGGATGGGGACTAATCGGGAGATGCCGCTCATAGATTATTCTGTGTGACCGTGTTGGATTTGGGGTAAGGAGGGCATATGAATTATCTTTGGGGCGGAATGATTATTGTCGGCGTGATTTACGGAGCGCTCACCGGCCGTCTGGACGCCGTGACGGATCAGGCGCTTGCCTCCGCGAAGGAGGCTGTCACGCTCTGTATCACAATGGCCGGCGTCATGGCGTTCTGGGTCGGTGTGATGCGCATCGCCGAGCGGGCGGGCATGATCAGTCAGGCGGCGCGGCACCTGAATCCGGTGCTGAATTTCCTCTTTCCGAATCTGCCGAGGGGGCATTCTTCCAGGACTTATATTGCGACAAATATGACGGCAAATTTTCTCGGGCTTGGGTGGGCGGCCACACCGGCGGGATTACGGGCGATGGAAGAGCTATCAAAGCTGGAGGACGACAGGAGGCGGGGTAGACTTCCGGGACCGGTGAGAAAGAAGGGAATTGCCAG
>CATJJD010000177.1 GCA_949740385.1 uncultured Lachnospiraceae bacterium | reverse complement strand
TTTTTTGCGGCGGCTGGTTCCGTTCTCAGCCGCCGGATATAAAAAATCCGAAGCAGCCTTCTTTTAAGAAAGCTGCTTCGGACTGTCATGATCCGATGCCGGCGATGGGACTTGAACCCATACGATGTTGCCACCAACAGATTTTGAGTCTGCCTCGTCTGCCAGTTCCGACACGCCGGCGGAAATCCTGTTCATTTATATTAGCATAACGGTGCCGCTATTGCAAGCACTTTTTTTATTTGACAAAAGTTATCATATATGATAACATTTTAGCTGTTCGCACTCGAAAAACGGTGCGAGGTATGTCATGGTTGAATTGCGGGAGCTGAGAGATGGAAAATGAGGGGGACGATACCAGAAGAGAGGTGGCGCAGCAGCTTAAGGAGGTGCGCCGGGCACAGGGAATGACGCAGGAGTCTCTGGCCAGGCTGGTCGGGACAAAGAAATCGAATATATCCCGGCTGGAGAGCGGGAGGTACAATCCGAGTCTGGACTTTCTTGTGAAGGTGGCAAAGGGCCTGGGAAAGCAGCTGCAGATTCGGATGAAATGATATGACGGAAGATGCGGGAGAGACGACATGACGATGAGACTTGGCAAATACAGGGACAACGATATTGAGCTGTGCAGGACGACAAACTGCCGCGTGAGCAACGAGGCGGTGCAGGCCCTGGTGGAGGAGCGGATTCCGTTTACGAAGAGCCGGATGCGAATCCCCTTTTTTAAACGGGAGCAGTATCGGGGCGCGTCGCAGATGTGGGTGATCAAAATCAACCCGCGCCGGTACGGGCAGGCCCGCCGGGCCATCGACGGGCTGGACCGGGTGTTTAAGGACCGGCTGGTGCTCTCCAACTACTGAGAGCTGGCTGTGACGAGAATATGAAAACTTTATGAATTTCGTTTCAAAAACAGGAAAGATGTGGTAGAATACTACCGCATCTTATTTTGATTTGTTTTTTCGATGCGGGAGAATACTTATGACGGAGAGACTTTCGGACAGAAAAACGCTGTTAAAAATCTGCCGCCTGGCCGGCTTTTTTGTGTTTCCGGCGGCTGCCTTTTATCTGATGGAGGCCTTTGAGCACAACCCCTTCGCGGAGGTGCGCAGCACGGCGCAGTTTTTCAATATCGTGCTGTTTGAGCTGATCGCCTGGATACTCGCGCTGCTTGTAGCGCGCCCGGACATTGCGGTGCGGGCGGAGCTTATTGCGGCGCTGGCCTTCGGCCTGACGAACCACTATGTCATGCTGTTTCGCTCCACGCCCTTTGTGCCCTGGGATATATTTTCGATAAAGACGGCGGCCAGCGTGGCGGGGGGATATGATTTTACGCCGGACGGGCGCACCGTTGCGGTGATACTTGCCTTTGTTTTGCTGTTTGCGGCGGCGGGGCTGCTTCGGGACCGGGACAGAAAGAACGAGAAAAACAGGGCCGGCGCAGGAGCTCGCATTGCGGTCCGTCTGTCTGCGGCCGCGGCGCTTATGGCAGTGCTCTGCCTGTTTACCGGGGCTCTGCAGAACGAGGCGTTTCAGATTCGAAATTATCTGTACCCCTACCTGTTTACCCCGGTGTACATGACAAAGGTCAACGGCATGGCGGTCACCTTCGCGATGAATCTGGCCTATATTGCGGTGGATAAGCCCGCGGGCTACGACGCCGGGGAGGCGAAAACCGTGCTGGATTCCTATGATACGGATACGGAGCAGCTGCGGCAGCAGGATTACCCGAATATTATTGTCGTCATGAACGAGGCCTTTTCGGACCCGGCGGTGCTGGGAGATTTTGAGACAAACGAGGACTATATGCCGTTTTTCCATGCGCTGCAGAGGGAGACAAAAAACACCGTGTCCGGGTACGTGCAGGTGTCGGTGTGCGGCGGGAACACAGCCAACTCGGAGTTTGAGTTTCTGACCGGAAACACCATGGCCTTTCTGCCGGCGGGAAGCATCCCCTACCAGCAGTATATTAAGAGCGAGACGCCGTCTCTTGCCAGCCACCTGAAGTCCCTCGGCTATCAGACCTGCGCCCAGCACCCCTACTATGCAAACGGGTGGGAGAGAGAAAAGGTATACCCGCTTCTGGGCTTTGACGACGCGGACTTTATCGGCGACTACACGGAGGCGGCCATGCTGCGAAGCTACGTCAGCGACGCCTCTGACGTGCGGCACCTGATTCGCACCTTTGAGAAAAAGGGGGAGGGTCCTCTTTTCCTCTTTAACGTGACGATGCAGAATCACGGCGGCTACACCGACGAGTACGACAATTTTGTGAGCGACGTGCAGGCGGACTGCGGAACGGGGGCTTTAAATCAGTACCTGTCGCTGCTGAAGCGGACGGACGAGAGCCTTAAGACACTTGTGGAATATTTCGCGCAGGTGGAGGAGAAGACGCTGATCGTCTTTTTCGGCGACCACCAGCCAGGCGATTCCGTCGTTCGGCCCATATGGCTTGCAAACGGCGTCGACCCGTCGAACCTCACGAAGGAGCAGCAGAAGCTGCGCTACCAGGTGCCCTACGTGATCTGGGCGAATTACGACATTGACGACGGGGCGGGGGCTGACATGAGCCTGAACTACCTTGGGGCCGACGTTCTGCGCCGCGCGGATGTTCCGCTGGACGGCTACCGGAGTTTTCTGCTTGATCTGCAGGCGGACTGTCCGGTGATCGCCGCCTCGGAAAATCCGAAGGAGGCCGCAGAGCCAGGCGGATCTGAGGAGAAGCTTGAAATGTACCGAAAGCTGCAGTATTATCAGCTATTTGACTATCGAAATGCGGGAGAACAGTGACTTGAAGAATCCATTACAGCGCTCAGTACCGACAACAATCAGGAGACCGTATGCGGCTGCTTTTCTGATTCCTTTTTCCATATGCACGCTCATCTGTATTGTCAACGGCGTGTACCCGTTTGGGAACAGCTGCATTCTCCATGTGGATATGTACCACCAGTACTGTCCGTTTTTTACGGAATTTCAGGATAAGCTGCAAAACGGCGGGAGGCTTATGTACTCCTGGCGGCTGGGGCTTGGCTCGGATTTTGTGTCGCTGTACGCGTACTACCTGGCGAGCCCTTTGAACTGGCTGATTGCGCTGTGGCCGAAGGGGTCTGTGATCGAGTTTATGACTCTTCTGATTCTCGTGAAAATCGGGGCCTGCTCTCTTTCGTTTTTCTTCTGGCTCACGGAGCGCTTCGGGCTTGTGGGAAAAGACGGAAGGTTCCACGGCAGTACGGCGATTCCGGCTCTTGCGGCCTCATCAGCCTACGCCCTGTCGGGGTTTGTGGCGGCCTACAGCTGGGATATTATGTGGCTGGACTGCATCGTGTGCTTCCCGGTCATTCTGGTGGGGCTGGAGCGGCTCGTGTTTGAGAAGAAGACGCTTCTCTACTATGCGAGCCTTGCAGTCTGCATCTTTGCAAACTATTATATCTCCATTATGGTCTGCATCTTCCTGGTGTTTTACTTTGCGCTCCTGTTTTTCTCGCCGAAGGAGAGCCGGCTGTACCGAAAGCAGAGTGCGTTAAAGGAGCGCCCGGTGCGGTGGCGGCTTTTTGCCTGCGGGAGGTTTGCGCTCTTCTCCCTTCTGGCGGGAGGGACGTCCGCGGTGCTCCTTCTTCCGGAGATCGCGGTGCTCGGTGCGTCCGGGTCTGCGGAGGGCGGCTTTCCCGAAAAAGCGGAGTGGTATTTCAGCATCGCGGGAGAGCTGGGGCGGTCTGCGGTCTGCGCGGATGTGTACACCGGGGACGACCACTGGCCCAACCTCTACGCGGGGGCGTTCTGTCTTATTCTGGTGTGGCTGTACCTGTTAAACCGCAGAATTTCCTGGCGGGAAAAGCTGCCGCGGTTTGGGATGCTTCTGTTTTTTCTCGTGAGCTTTGCCCATAATCAGCTGGACTATATCTGGCACGGTCTGCACTTTCCGCAGTCGCTGCCGGGGCGGCAGTCTTTTCTGTATATTTTTTTAGTGCTGTCCATGAGCTTTGCGGCGGTGCGAAAGTGGAGAGGCGTTTTGCCCTGGCACATTGTGACGGCGACGGTGCTTGGGCTTCTTGTGCTTCTTGCGGGAGACCTTGCGGGGGACGACGCGGTGACGGGGCATTACGCGATTGTTCTGACGGCGCTGTTTGTACTGCTCTACGGACTTTTGTTCCTCCTTCGCAAGCTGTCGGACTCCGGAATTTTCGGAAAGAGAAGGGGAGGGCTTCTTCGGTTGGCGGGGGAGCTTTCGGTATTCCTTGTGGTGCTTGAGCTTACCGCCAACATGGCGGCCACCGGTTTTTCCACCACAAGCCGTGTGGCCTACACGGAAAAGCAGGCGGACTATGCGGTGCTCCTTGCGGCGGCAGAGGAGAGAAGCGCGGGGGCTTTTTACCGGGTGGAGGACACCGGGCGCAAGACGAAAAACGACGGCGCCCTCTACGGCTATCCCTCCGCAACCATCTTTTCCTCCCTCATGAATCTGGACGTGAGCCATCTGTTTCAGAGCATGTACATGGAGGGCGGAAAAAATTTCTACTCCTGCAACGGGGCGACGCCCCTGACCTCCGCCCTGCTGTCCGTAAGATACATGCTCTCAGACAGCCCGCTGGAGGAGAACGGGCTGCGCCGGCTTGCGGCGCAGGAGAAGGAAAGCTATCTGTACGAGAACGTGTACTGCCTGCCTCTGGGATACATGGCGGACACGGCGGCGCTCTCGGACTGGAGGGCGGATACGGGAAACCGCCTGGGCTCCTTAAACCGGCTTGCGGCGGCGTTTGGGGCGAAGGAGGAGCTTCTTTCCCAGGTGCGGGCGCAGGGGACGGTGGAGGCCGGGGAGACACGCCTTGTGATGCCGGAGGCCGGGTACTATTACGCCGCCTGGGAGAGCTGCGATCAGGACAGTCTGACGGTGAGCCGGGGGGACGGCTGGAGCCAGAAGTATGCCAAGACGACCCACCGCTATCTGATTGAGCTGGGGGACTGCGAGGCCGGCGAGGAGGTTTTCATCCGAAACAGCGGCGCAGAGTCCATAACCTTTCGGGTTTACCGGCTGAACCTTTCGGCTCTGGAGCAGGCTTACGCCGCCCTGTCGGAAAATACGATGACGCTGGATGCGTTAAGCGACCGGCTTGTGCGCGGGCACATTTCGGTGAGGGAGTCGGGGACGCTGCTTTTGTCCGTTCCGGCGGAGGCCGGGTGGCGGCTGTACGTGGACGGTAAGGAGAGGCCTGTCCTGTTCTGGCAGGATGCTCTTGTGCAGACAGAGCTTCTGCCGGGGGATCACGAGATCTGTCTGCGCTACACAACGCCCGGCTTTTATGAGGGACTTGCGGTCAGCGTGTGCTGTGTCTGCGCCGCCCTGGCGCTGCAGATACTGTGCAGGAGGAGAAAATATGAGTAAAACAGCAATCAGCATTGTGGTGCCCATGTTCAACGAGCAGGAGACCGTCCGGGCGCTCTACGGGGCGCTAAACGACGTGGCGGCCGAAATGGACGGGTATTCCTTCGAGTACGTGTTTGTGGACGACGGCTCAAAGGATGCAACCAGACGGATTATAAGGGAGCTGGCCGGGAAGGACGAGAGAGTGCGCTACCTGTCCTTTTCCCGGAATTTCGGGAAGGAGGCGGCGCTGTACGCGGGGCTGTGCAACGCCGGAGGGGACTATGTGGCCACGATGGACGCGGACATGCAGGACCCGCCGTCTCTTCTGCCTCGTATGATGGCGCTGCTTGAGGCGGAGGACTGCGACAACGTGGCCACCAGGAGAGTGACGAGGAAGGGGGAGCCGAAGGTGCGCTCCTTCTGCGCCCGGCTGTTTTATAAGCTGATGCGGCGCATGTCGGAGATCGATATTGCGGACGGGGCCAGGGATTACCGGCTTATGAGCCGGGCGATGGTGGATTCCGTCCTTGCGGTCAGCGAGTACAACCGCTTTTCCAAGGGGATATTTGCCTGGGTCGGCTACGAGACGAGATGGCTGGAGTTTGAGAACGTGGAGCGGGCGGCGGGGGAGACGAAGTGGGGATTCTGGAAGCTTTTCCGCTACTCGGTGGACGGCATCGTCAATTTCTCCAACACCCCCATACGGCTTTCGTCGTACCTGGGGCTTATACTGACGGCGGTTTCCTTTGCGGCCATCCTTGTGGAGGTTATCCGCGCCCTGGTGTTTTCGGACCCGGTGGCCGGCTGGCCGTCCCTGGTGTGCATCATCACGTTTATCGGGGGCATTCAGCTGTTCTGCATGGGAATTATGGGGCAGTATATTTCCAAAACTTACATGGAAGTCAAGAGAAGGCCCCACTATATTGTGAAGGAGACCAACTGCGTGGACGTGCGGCTGAATAATTAGGTTTGCGTTGTGAATGGAAAGATGATATACTTATGATCGGTTCTGACTTCTGAACCGCAGCAGAAAGGAGCGATGAATCAGATGAATAAAGAGAATAAGCAGAAAGCGAAAGAGGAAAGAGCGCAGCAGCGCAGAAAACAGGAGCAGCAGAGTCAGATGCGGCGTGCGCTTGAAAACTGGGGACCGGTGGTTCTGATTGCGGTCGCTGTGATCCTGCTTCTCGCTTTGATTATCTCGCCTGGCAGCCGGGAGGAGAGCCCGGATGAATCCTACGATGTGACCGACGGCACGGAGCCGCAGTTTGATCTGGTGGACGAGAACGGCAACCCGCTGGAGGTGACGGACTGGACGGAGATCGACGAGGACGAGCCGGAGGAGGAGTGGGATCTGGACACTGCGGAAGGGACTGTGATCGCAGACGGAGATATGGTTAACATCAGCTATGAGGGCCGTCTCGACGGCGAGCTGTTCGAGGGCGGAAGCGCCGAGGACGAGGATGTGGAGATCGGCGCAGGGGAGTATGTGGACGGCTTCGAGGAGGGAATCGTCGGACATGCAGTGGGAGAGACCTTTGACATGCCGGTGACGTTTCCGGACTGGTACGGCGACGAGCTGGGAGGCAAAGATGTGGTCTTTACCGTAACGATCAACGGAATCTACAGGCAGTAATTATTAAATCAGATTTTAAATTACCGGAAACATCCATTTAACAGACAGGGAAAGAGCATATGATGAACCGAAGGAAACGGTCGTGTAAAAACAGAAGACGCGCTCTGTGCGCGCTGCTTGGTTTTGCCCTCTTTGTGACGGGCTGCCTCTTTGGCTACGGCGGCAACGTGCGGGCCATGGCGCAGACGGACACGGAGTTTGCAGAGCAGATGCAGGCGGCGGGATTTCCCGCAAGCTACGCCCAGAGTCTTGCCGCGCTGCATACCGTCCATCCCGAATGGCAGTTTGAGCCGGTGATCACCGGTCTCGACTGGGGAACCGTAATCGAAATGGAGAGCAGAAACGGCTACAACCTGGTTCCAAAGAGCGGAGACGACGCAAAAAAATCCACCGCCGAGGGGGCCTACGACTGGTACACGAACACCTGGACCATATACGACGGGTCCTCCTGGGTGGGGGCGTCCTCCGACTATATCGCCTACTGCATGGACCCGCGGAATTTTCTCGACGAGAAGAGCATATTTCAGTTCGAGAAGCTGAGCTACAGCGATACCCAGACGGTGTCCGGCGTGAAGGCCATTATCGCGGGCACCTTCATGGAAAAAAAGGTGACGGACACGGACGGGACGAAGCTGGATTACGCTGAGGCGTTTCTTGCGATCGGGGAACAGACCGGCGTAAGCCCGTACCACCTGGCGTCCCGGGTGCGGCAGGAGCAGGGAAAGAACGGGACCAGCTCTCTGATCTCCGGTACATATTCCGGCTACGAGGGATACTTCAACTATTTCAATGTGGGAGCATCCGGCGTAACCTCGTCCCTGGTTATTAAAAATGGATTAAATTATGCGAAGAAAGCGGGCTGGGACAGCCGTTACAAGGCGCTTCTCGGCGGTGCGAAGCTGCTGGCGAAAAACTATATTTCTGTGGGGCAGGATACGCTCTACTTCCAGAAATTTAATGTGGTCAACCACGCGGCGCTGTACTCGCACCAGTATATGACCAATGTGACGGCGGCCGTCACCGAGGGGCAGAAGCTCGGCGAGGGCTACACGGACAAGGACCAGGCGTTTGTGTTCCGCATTCCGGTCTACGAGAATATGCCGGAAAATGCCTGCGCCTTCACCGTCAGCGGCAATCCGAACAACTACCTGAAATCACTGACCGTGGAGGGCTGTTCGCTGACGCCGAGTTTTGACGGCGCAACGGACCGCTACTCGGTTCTCGTGGACGCGGGGGTGGCAGCGATTGAGGTGTCGGCCACTCCCGTAGTGTCCACATCAAAGGTGAGCGGAACCGGCACGATTCCGCTCACCACCGGGACGAACACCATTGAGATTTCCTGCATTTCCGGCACCGGCAGCACCAGAATCTACACGCTGACGGTGGTCCGCCAGGAGGTTGTGACGGGAGAGCCGGTCTCCGACAGCTACAGGATCGGAAGTAAGTATGTGACCGGGCTTACGCCGGGGCTTAAGGCCTCCGCGTTTTTGAAAAATGTCAGCGCGGAGGGCGCCTCGTTAAAGCTGGTGGACGCCAAAGGCAGGGAGAATACAGGAAAGCTGGCCACGGGAAACCGGCTTGAGGTCTACGATGCAAACGGCGTTCTGGCAAAGAGCTACGAGATTGTTCTCTACGGCGACGTCAACGGCGACGGCGACATCAACGTGCTGGACATGATTAAGGTTAACCGCTACATTTTAGGGCTCGGCAAGCTCTCCGGCTGTTACCTGAAGGCGGCGGACGCCAACCGCGACGGGGATAAGGAGGGCGGCGGCGTCAACGTGCTGGATATGATCTACATCAACCGGCACGCGCTGGGTCTTACAACCATCCGACAGGACTGACGGCTGCGGTATGCGGGGTATGCATAGGAAAGGACGGATATGAATAGAATACACAGGGCGAAATACAGGAATACTGGAAAAAGGGGAATTGCGTTTGCGCTGCTTCTGCTGCTTGTCTGTACTTTATTTCCGAACGTGCAGGCGCGGGCGGAGAGTCTTTCCGTCCGGGTGAGCGCCTCCACGGTAAAGATCGGGGAGACGGTGACTGTGTCCGTAACCGTTCCGGCCGGAGTGTCGGCAACGGTCAACGTGACTTACCCGGGAAACCTGTTTTCATTTCAGTCGGCGTCGGAGACGGCCAACTCCAACGGAGGCACCGTGTCCATGACGCTGGGAGGCTACGGCGGTACGGACACTGCGACTACCGGCACAATGACATTTAAGGCGAAGGCGGCGGGCAAGGCCACTTTTTCCGCGTCGGCTCCGGTGGCGGGCAACCAGGAGGGCGATCAGGTGTCCGTCGGCGGTGCAAGCGCCACGGTCACGGTGAAAAATGAGGCCGGAGGCGGAAGCTCAGGGGGAAATTCCGGAGAAAATTCCGGGGGAAACTCCGGAGAGGACGACCCGGACCTCGGCGATGACGATGATGATGACGGCAGCGGCGATGACGATGATGACGGCGGTCCGAAGTCGGCGGACAATTCGCTGGCATCTCTGACCCTGTCGGCGGGCAAACTCTCGCCGGCATTCCGCTACAATATTGTCAGCTATACGGCGACGGTGGATTACAGTGTTACTTCCGTCGTCGTCAGCGCAAAGGCGAGCAACGCGAAGGCGAAGATCGAGTCCGTGAAGGGCGGAGAGAGCCTTAAGGTGGGAGACAACCGGATTCAGATTATCGTGAAGGCGGAGAACGGCGTGACGGCCACCTACACCGTCACGGTGACAAGAAAAGCCCAGGGGGAGGCGGAGCAGCCGCAGGAGGACGGACTGGAGGAGGACGACCCGGAGGAGGAGCCCGACGTTTCCGGGGACCCGTCGGGGCAGAGCGTTCTCGTAAACGGAAAGGACATGTACCCGGCCATGCTGCCCGAGGGGTGCGAGGAGGAAGGCTTTGAGCAGACGGAGGTGACACTCTGCGGAGAGACGTACTCCGCCTTGACGGACACCTTTGCAGGCGGCAGTCTCAGCCTTGTATATCTTGCGGAAGAAGACGGCGGAAACGGCGGGCTGCGCCTGCTTCTTTCCGGCGGCACACAGGAGGCATACGACTACGTGCGGCTTAAGGCGGAGCGGGGCTTTATCATTGTGCTGCCGGAGGGCGACGGAAACGTTCCGGCCGCTTACTCTGCGATGCCCACATCCCTGCAGATTGTGGACTACGGCACGGTGGACGCCTGGTTTGAGGAGTCGGGGGAAAAGGAGACGTTTCCTCTCGTGTACGCCGTCAGCCAGAGAGGCGCAAGGGGATGGTACATGCTGGACGTCGACACACTCTCCTACGTGCGTTATTCAAATCCTGCGGCAGTGCCGGCAGTGGCGGAGCCGGAGACGGAGACAGAGGAGGCGGTAAAGCCGGCGGTAAAAACAGACACCGAAGAGATCGAGAAGCTTAAGAAGCAGAACCGTCTCACCATCGGCATAGCGGCGATCGTCCTTCTGATTATGCTCATCGTGATGATTCTCATGATTGTCGTAAGGCGGGGCGGGGACATATACGAGGAGGAAGAGGAGGAGGATCTGTACGGGGAACCGGAGGAGCGGAAAGAGCCGGTGCGGCGACGCCCGCAAAGAGAGAAAAAGGCGGCGGTTTCCGAAGAGCCCGCGGATATGGACCGGCCGGCAAAGTCTGCCGGGAAAGAAGAGAAAGCCATCAGCCGGGCTGTCTTTGAGGAGCCGGCAAAGCCTGCCAAGCGCTACGACAAATCCATCTTTGACTCCTACTATCTGAACGATGTTTTCCGGGACGACGAGGAGGAAGAAGAAGAAGAGGAAGAAGCGGCTGACGGCGAAAAGGCCGGCGGCAGCGGCGGAGGAAGTCCGGACGACGACGCGCTGTTTGCGGCGGCCGAAGCGGGCCTCTCCGAGAGAATGGCAAAGCTGGACGACATTGCGGACCCGGCTCCGATGCAGACCGTAAAGACGCACCGGGATAAGGATGACGACGATCTGGAATTTATTGATCTGTAATGTGCAGGCGGCCGCAGGCACAGTTAGGAGGAAGGAAATTTGAAATCTTATACGGACAAGGCGAAAAAAGCGATCAGCTATGCGAACCGCCTTTCGAAGTCTATGGGCTACAATTATGTGGGCACCGAGCACATTCTGGCAGGGCTTGTGAAAGAGGGAACCGGCGTTGCATTTGAGGTGCTCACAGCAAACAATGTGGAGCTTAACAGGCTGCTGACGATGATTGAGGAGCTGATCTCACCGGGGGAGGGAGCCGCAGTGGAGGAGCAGGACGGCTACTCGCCGCGCACCCAGGCGCTTCTTCTGCGCTCCTCCGACGAGGCGGAGCGGTTTCACAGCGAGGAGATCGGGACGGAGCACCTTCTGCTTGCGATGGTGAAGGAGGGAGACTGTGCGGCCACAAGACTGCTTAACACCATGGGCGTAAACTCCCAGAAGCTCTTTGTGGACATTCTGGCGGCCATGGGTGAGGACCCGGCCCAGTACCGGGAGGAGATTGCAAGGGGGCGGATGGACGGCGCGAGGGAGACTGCGACGCCGACGCTGGATCAGTACTCGAAGGATCTGACCGCCATGGCGAGAGACGGCCTTTTAGACCCGGTGATCGGGCGGGCGGCGGAGACGGAGCGGGTGATCCAGATTCTGTGCCGCAGAGGAAAGAACAATCCGTGTCTCATCGGGGAGCCGGGGGTCGGAAAGACCGCCATTGTGGAGGGCATTGCCCGAAGCCTGGTAAACGGCACGGTGCCGGACATTGTCGCAGACAAGCGTCTGGTGTCCCTTGACATGTCCGGCATGGTGGCCAGATCCAAGTACCGGGGCGAGTTTGAGGAGCGAATCAAGCGGGTGATCGGCGAAGTTTCGGCGGCGGGGAACGTGCTGCTTTTTATCGACGAGCTCCACACGATCATAGGCGCCGGCGGCGCGGAAGGGGCGCTGGATGCCTCCAATATTTTAAAGCCGGCGCTGGCAAGAGGGGAAGTGCAGGTGATCGGCGCAACGACCATCGAGGAGTACCGCAAATACGTGGAGAAGGACGCCGCCCTTGAGCGCCGCTTCCAGCCGGTGCAGGTCAACGAGCCAACCGAGGAGGAGTCCGTCGAGATACTGAAAGGACTTCGCAGGCTGTATGAGAAGCACCACCATGTGGAGATCACCGACGACGGCGTGGAGGCTGCGGTGCGGCTGTCGAACCGCTATGTAAACGACCGGTTTCTGCCGGATAAGGCGATTGATCTGATGGACGAGGCCGCGGCAAGAACAAGGCTTGGCATGATCCGCGAGTCCGAGGATATGTACCGCCGGAAAAAAGAGATCGACGATATGGAGCTTGCGGTGGAGGATGCGCTGCGGGACGGCGACCTTGCGCTTGCAAAGACCGTGAAGGAGCGCAGGGAGGCTGCGGTGGCCGAGATGGAAAAACAGCGGAAAAAGCTGCGCCGCGCGCCGAAAAAGCATATGCCGACCGTGGGGGAGAACGAGATTGCGGACGTGGTGGCGGGATGGACGAAAATTCCGGTGAACCGCCTGACGGAGAGCGAGGCCGCCCGGTTAAAGAAGCTGGAGAGCGTGCTGCACAGGCGCGTGGTGGGGCAGGAGGAAGCGGTGTCCGCCGTCGCGAGGGCAGTGCGCAGAGGCAGAGTGGGCCTTAAGGACCCAAGGCGCCCCATCGGCTCTTTCCT
>CATJJD010000176.1 GCA_949740385.1 uncultured Lachnospiraceae bacterium | reverse complement strand
GCGCAAGCTTCTCCACCATATCGCTGATGTATGCTCCTTCCGTCTGGGCCGTCTTTAAAAATTTGCGGCGGGCCGGCACGTTGTAGAAGAGATCCCGCACGAGAAATGTGGTGCCCTCCGGCGCGCCCACCTCCTCGAAGACAAGCTCCTTCGCCCCCTCGATCACGTAGCGCGTGCCCGTCAGCTCCCTGCGGGTCTTTGTGACAAGCTCCACCCGCGCCACGGCGGAGATGCTTGAGAGCGCCTCCCCCCGAAATCCCAGGGAGCTGACGGCTGCCAGGTCCTCGGCGCTTCGGATTTTGCTCGTGGAATGCCGCAGAAAGGCCAGCTTCACCTCATCAGCAGGAATGCCGCAGCCGTTGTCCGTAATGCGGATCAATGAGATGCCGCCGTCCTTAATCTCCACCGTGACGGCTCCCGCCCCCGCGTCGATGGCGTTCTCCACCAGCTCCTTTCCCACCGAGCAGGGGCGCTCCACCCCCCCCCCGGCCGCAATTTTGTCGATTGTCTCCTGATCCAGCAGCATTATTTTGCTCATGTGCACCTCTTTTTGTAAACTACCAGCGGTTCATCACCTTATTCTGCAGCTCGTAGAGCTTGTTTAACGCCCCAAGGGGCGTCAGGTTTCCGATGTCCACGCTGCGCAGCTCCTCGATAATGTCGTCGTCTTTTACGGTGTCCAGAAGCGACATCTGCTTTAAGTCCACCTCGTCCAGCTCCCCCCGCTTCTTCTTTTTCGGGCCGTTCTCCGCGGAAATCGTGCGCACCGTGTCGATCATGTCGTTTGCCAGAAGCTGTCCCGCGATCTCCTTCGCCCGCTCCACAACCGAGTCCGGAAGCCCCGCAAGCTTCGCCACCTGGATGCCGTAGCTCTTGTCCGCGCCGCCCTTTACGATCTTTCGCAGAAACACAATGTCGTCGCCCTTCTCCCGGACGGCGATGCAGTAGTTGTTCACGCCGTCTAACCTGCCCTCAAGCTCCGTCAGCTCGTGGTAGTGGGTGGCAAAAAGCGTCTTTGCCCCAAGGAGCCTTGCGTTTGTGATATGCTCCACCACGGCCCAGGCGATGGCAAGGCCGTCGAAGGTGCTCGTTCCTCTGCCGATCTCGTCCAGAATTAAGAGGGACCGCGGGGTTGCATTTCTTAAAATGTTGGACACCTCGTTCATCTCCACCATAAAGGTGCTCTGGCCGCTGGCCAGGTCGTCCGACGCCCCCACTCTTGTAAAGATCCGGTCCACAATCCCGATGTTCGCCGATGCCGCCGGGACGAAGCTGCCGATCTGCGCCATCAGAACGATCAGCGCAGTCTGCCGCATGTAGGTGGATTTTCCCGCCATATTTGGCCCGGTGATAATGGAAACCCGCTTTTTCCCGTTGTCCAGGTAAGTGTCGTTCTCGATAAACATATCGTTTACAATCATCTTCTCCACAACCGGGTGGCGGCCGCCCTTAATGTCGATGACGCCGTTTTCATTGATTTTCGGACAGCAGTAGCCGTTTTGTCCCGCCACAAGTGCCAGGGAGGCGAACACGTCCAGCTTTGCGACTGCCTTTGCCGTTGTGAGAATCCGCGCCACATTTTGGGCCACCTGATCCCGGATATTTCGGAAAATGTCGTACTCCAGGCTCACAAGCCGCTCCTCGGACCCAAGAATCGTATCCTCCAGCTCCTTGAGCTCCGGCGTGATGTAGCGCTCGGCATTGGTCAGTGTCTGCTTGCGCACATAGTAGTCGGGCACCTGGTCCTTAAAGGAGTTGGTCACCTCCAGATAGTAGCCGAACACCTTGTTGTAGCGGATGCGAAGATTTCTTATGCCCGTCTTCTCCCGCTCATTTTGCTCCAGGTCCGCCAGCCACTTCTTCCCGTCTGTGCTGGCGGAGCGCAGTTTGTCCACTTCCTCGTCGTAGCCGTTTTTGATGATGCCGCCGTCCCGCACGGAGATCGGCGCATCCTCCGCGACGGATGCGGACAGAAGGTCGTAAATGTCCTCCAGCGTGTCAAGCTCACTGCTGATCTCGGCGGCCATCTCCCCCTCAAGCTCCGAAAGAAGGGAGCAAATGGGCGGCAGCATGCCGATGGAGCCGCAGAAGGCCAGAAGATCCCTGGGGTTTGCGGTCTGGTATGTAATTCTTGTGATCAGCCGCTCCAGATCGTAGATCGGATTTAAATACTCCCGCAGCTCCTCCCTTGTGATCTCCTGCTCTCTGAGCCGCCCGATCAGCTCCTGCCGCTTTAAGATCTCCGAAACGTCGATCAGCGGCTGCTCCACATAAGAGCGCAGAAGTCTGGCCCCCATGGCCGTCTTTGTCTTGTCCAGAACCCACAGCAGAGCGCCCCGCTTCTGCTTTTCCCTGAGCGTCTCCACAAGCTCCAGGTTGCGGCGGCTGCTGCTGTCGATAATCATATACTTTCCGATGGAGTAGGGGTGCAGCGCAAGGATGTTGTCCAGGGAATTTTTCTGTGTCTCGTACAGATATTTAAGCAGCGCTCCGGCGGCGATAACGCCGCTGTCGTAGTCGCAGAGCCCAAGTCCCTGCAGGGTGTGCACATGAAAATGCGACAGCAATGTCGTTTCTGCCAGCTCGTCCCCGAAATACCAGCTGTCCAGAGCGGACACCGCAATCGAAAGCCGCTCCCGCATGTCGTCAATGTTCACGCCGCTCATGTAAAAGGGCTCGTTGCAGACGATCTCCGACGGCGCGAAGCGGTTCAGCTCGTCCAGAAGCTTTCGCTCGCTGTCCACCTCCGTCACGTAGAAATCCCCGGTGGTGGCATCCGCCGTGGCAATGCCGTAGCGGTCGCTGTAGACGACGCACATAATGTAGTTGTTCTTCCCCTCGTCCAGAGACTGCATGTCCATGTTGGTTCCGGGGGTGACAATGCGCACCACCTCTCTTTTTACCATGCCCTTCGCCAGCTTCGGGTCCTCCACCTGCTCGCAGATGGCCACCCGGTAGCCCTTTGTCACCAGGCGGTTGATGTAGGTGTCCGCCGAGTGAAAAGGCACGCCGCACATGGGCGCACGCTCCTCCTGCCCGCAGGCCTTTCCCGTCAGCGTCAGCTCCAGCTCCCGGGAGACGGTTATGGCGTCCTCAAAAAACATCTCGTAGAAATCCCCGAGACGGTAAAACAGAACGCAGTCCTTATACGCCTCCTTCGTCTGCAGATAGTGCTGCATCATCGGCGTAAATTCCGGCTGTTTTTCTCTGCCGCTCTCTCGTTTCGTATTTGTATCTCTCATTCGTTACCTGACCTTTTCCACTATAAAAACAGGACCGGCTCTGCCCGGGGCGGCGCATACTGCTCCATAATAAGAGAGGCCGTCCGCAGACCGTCCATTGCCGCCGACATGATGCCGCCGGCGTAGCCGGCCCCCTCGCCGCAGGGGTAAAGCCTTTTGACGCTGCACTGCCCCTGCTCATCCCGCAGAATGCGCACCGGGGAGGAGGTGCGCGCCTCCACCCCCGACAATATGGCATCCTTTCTGTCAAAATTTTCGATGATCCGGGAAAAATGCGCCATGCCCGATAAAAAAGAGCTCTCCAGCTCCGGAGCAAGAAGTCCCCGCAGATTCGAAAGAACCGTGCGCCCCTTCGCCTCCGAGGCGAAATCCCCGTAATCCGTGCTCTTCCTGTTCTGTATGAAATCCCCCAAAAGCTGCTGGGGAATGGCTCCGCCCCCGGACGCAAAGCAGGACCGCTCCAGCCGCCTCTGATAGAGCACGCCGCTTAAGGGGCCGTCGCCGCCGAAATCCTTCGGCGTCACCGACACGATAATGGCGGAGTTGGCGTTTTTGCTGCCCCTTTCGGAATAACTCATGCCGTTGACGCAGACGCCGCCCTCCTCCGACGAGGCGTTTACCACAAAGCCCCCCGGGCACATGCAAAAGGAGTAGACGCCCCGCCCGTTGGGGAAGTTGGACGTCACCCGGTAGGGAGCCGCAGACAGAGGATGCTTCTTACGCCCGTACATGGCAAGGTCGATCATCTCCCGGGGATGCTCAACCCGAAAGCCCACCGCAAAGCTTTTCGCCTCCATGGAGACATTCCGCTCCTGCAGCATCGAGAAGGTGTCCCTCGCGCTGTGTCCCGGCGCAAGCACAACGGCGGCCGCAGGAAGGATGCCCCGGTTCGTCACAACGCCCCGGCATCTGCCCTGCGAAACAATCAGATCCGTCACATGGGTCTCAAAAAAGATTTCCGCCCCCAAAAGGAGCAGATACTCCCGCATTTTTTCGATTACCGAAATCAGAATGTCCGTTCCGATGTGGGGTCTGCTGTCGAAGAGAATCTCCTCCGGCGCGCCGAAGCGCACAAAGGCTTCCAGCACATAAGCAGCTTTCCCGTCCCGGTCCTTCACCGCTGTGTTCAGCTTTCCGTCCGAGAAGGTTCCGGCTCCGCCCTCGCCGAACTGCACGTTGGATTCGGTGTTCAAAACGCCGCTCTCCCAGAAGGCATTTAACGACTCCCTTCGCTTTTTTACGCTCTGTCCCCGCTCCAGGAGCACCGGTGCATACCCCGCCTCTGCCAGCTGCAGCGCCGCAAACAGCCCGCAGGGCCCGGCCCCCACAATGACGATCCGCCCGTCACAGGCGTGATCTCCCGGCTTCGGGAAGGTGTAGACCTTCTTTTGGGCCAGCGTCACCGACGGATTAGCGGCACGCCTCACAAGTGCCTCCTCCTCTTCGGCAGTCACCGCAACCGTGTACACATAATACAGATCCGGTTTTCTGCGGCCGTCGATGGAGCGCTTCTCAATCCGGAAGGAAAAGCTCTCTTCTCCTTTTCGTTTCTGATTTGGTTTTATTTTTAATATCGAAGCGATTCGTTCCGTGAGCGCCTCTTTTGTGTGCCCTACCGGCAGCTTCACCTGGCTGATTCTTATCATCTGCTTTTGTTTCCTTATATAAACAGTAAACATGTAACGTTTCAATGCGCCGACTGTCCTCAGACGCTTCGCCCGGCCACCACGCCTGTGGACCAGGCCCCCTGCAGGTTGTAGCCGCCGCATATGCCGTCCACGTCAAGAAGCTCCCCCGCAAAGTGGATATTCGGCACAAGGAGCGACTCCAGCGTGTCGGGATTCACCTCGTCGGTGGTAACGCCCCCGGCGCACACCTGCGCAAACTCCGCCTCCCGGCCTTTTATCACATCCACCGGAAAACCGCAGAGCATGTCCAGGAGACGATTTTTCCAGGACCGGGTCATCCCCCTTGTCCCCCGGGGATCGATGCCCGATGCGGAGAGAACCGCGGGAATCAGCTTCTCGTGCAGAAGGCCGCGCAGAAGCTGAGCCGCCGTCTCGCCGGGCTGCATCATGTCTTTTCGCCTTTCGATCTCCGCTGAAAGCTCCTGCCGGCCAAAATCCGGCAGGAAATCGATATGTATCTGTACGTTTTTCTTCTGATTCAGCGCCCGCACCGCGGCGGAGGAGAGCTGAAACACCGGAATGCCGGACAGGCCGTAGTCGCAAAGCTGCAGCTCCCCCCGTTCCCCGGCTTGCGGCGCGCCGTCCGCCGCAAGCGTTAGCGAAGCGTCGCAGCGGACGCCGGACACCTTCTTAAAATCCATCCCCTTACAGTAAAAGCCGCACAGCGCCGGGAGCACCGGCGCCATGGAATGTCCCAGCTTTTTCACCGCGGCAAGGGCGGACCCGTCGCTTCCAAGCTTCGGCGATGCGAAAAGCCCCGTCGCAAAGATAACCCGCCCTCCCCGAAACGGCCCCTGTGTTGTCTCGCACAAAAAACCGCGGGACAGCTTTCTTACCGAGAGGAATGTCGTGTCCGTCACAATGCACACACAAAGGCGGGCAAGCTCCCGCTCCAGAGCCAGAAGCACCGAGAGCGCCTGGTCGGAATTCGGATAGAAATATCCGTTTCGCTGCTTCGGCCATATGCCGATGCCCCGGAAATATTCCACGCAGTCTCTGTGGGAAAATGAGTCCAGTATACGCGAAATAAACGCCTGGTCGCCGTGATAGCAGCCTGCGTCCATGTGTGCGTTGGTGTAGTTGCACCGACCGTTTCCGGTGGCCAGAAGCTTCTTTCCGATGCGGTTCATCCGGTCCATCAGAAGCACCGACCGGCCTCTCTTTGCCGCGGTGACCGCAGCCATTATGCCGGAGGCCCCGGCTCCGACGATCAGCACATCCCAAAATCTGTCTTTTACTCTTTCCATTCAGACGCTCCTCAAATCGGTGTCTGCCCTGCGGACAGCCATAAAGATTCTAGCACAACTGCCGGAAACAATCAACAAATCAGCTGGAATAACTCTCCAGAAAGTCGAACAGCTCCGGCTCCTCGAAAAAGCCGATGCCGGCTGCAAGGCGGTCTCTGAGCTCCTCCGGCAGCGCGTCGGTTCTGATTCCGGTCTCCATATAGATCTCCATGGTGTCCGCAGCATACACAACTACCTTTCCGTCGCAGTCCTTTATCAGATACCGGAAAACCGCAGTGTTTTCCGCCGCCGCCTTAACGAGCGGTTCCGGGTCCGGCATAATTGTAAATTCCGCCGTCTGCGTTTCCTCCGGCTGCGGCAGCGGCTTCTTTTCTCTGTAAAGAACCGCGGAGGACGCAGCCAGTGTACAAATGATAATGCAGATACTTACGATTCGTTTCATTCTAATCACCCCAAATAAGTATCTGCATTTCTTTTGATTTTATACGGCCGTCAGTGAAGTAAATGTAATTTCTTTGCGGCCCCGATCAGAGCCGCCCCCTTCGGGAAGCCCGAAAGATCCTCCTCCCTTACGCCACGCAGCAGAAGAAGCGCAAGAATATAGACAAGCACCGATACGATCACTCCCACGATTACCGCCACAGCGTTTATTTTGCAGAGCGCATACAGCCCGTAGTAGGTCAGCCAGGACGCGCCCCCCATAAGGGCGGAGCAGATCAGAGGAATCAGAAAGGTCTTTTTTATCTCCTGCCGGTAT
>CATJJD010000175.1 GCA_949740385.1 uncultured Lachnospiraceae bacterium | reverse complement strand
TCTCGGACGAGGAACTCCGGGACACTTTGGCGGATGCGACCGCCAACAGAGACAATCTTGCGCTGATAGAAGCGATTATCGAAAAGGCCAGGGAGCGAAGGGGGCTGACTCACCGGGAGGCGTCGGTGCTTTTAGCCTGCGAGAACGAGGAGAAAATACAGGAGTGCTTCGAGCTGGCGAGACAGATCAAGGAGGATTTCTACGGAAACCGGATCGTCATGTTCGCGCCGCTCTACCTGTCCAACTACTGCGTGAACGGCTGCGTCTACTGCCCGTATCATCTGAAAAACAGACACATCGCAAGAAAGAAGCTGACCCAGGAGGAGGTGGCGGCTGAGGTTACGGCTCTGCAGGATATGGGGCACAAGCGCCTTGCCATTGAGGCGGGGGAGGACCCGGTCAACAACCCGATCGAGTATATCCTGGAGTGCATCGACACCATCTACAGTATTAAACACAAAAACGGCGCCATCCGCCGGGTGAACGTGAATATCGCGGCCACGACGGCGGAGAACTACCGCAGATTAAAGGACGCCGGAATCGGAACGTATATCCTGTTTCAGGAAACGTACCATAAGGAGAGCTACGGGAAGCTGCCCCCGACCGGCCCGAAGCACGCCAACAGCTACCACACCGAGGCCAGGGACCGGGCCATGGCCGGCGGCATCGACGACGTGGGGCTTGGCGTTTTGTTCGGCCTTGAGATGTACCGCTACGAATTTGCGGGACTTCTCATGCACGCGGAGCATCTGGAGGCGGTGCACGGCGTCGGCCCCCACACCATCAGCGTACCGCGGCTGAAAAAGGCGGACGACATTGACCCGGGGGCGTTTGACAACGGCATCAGCGATGAAATTTTTGCGAAGCTGTGCGCGCTGATCCGCATTTCCGTGCCTTACACCGGCATGATTATATCCACGAGGGAGAGCCAGAGGGTGAGAGAGCTGGTGCTGCCCCTTGGCGTGTCCCAGATCAGCGGCGCGTCCAGAACCAGTGTGGGCGGCTACGCAAAGCCGGAGGCGGAGGATGTCACCTCCGAGCAGTTCGACGTCAGCGACCGGCGGACTTTGGATGAGGTGGTGAACTGGCTGATGCGGCTTGGGTATATCCCGTCCTTCTGCACCGCCTGCTACCGGGAGGGGCGCACCGGGGACCGGTTTATGGCGCTCTGCAAAAACCGGCAGATTTTAAACTGCTGTCATCCGAACGCCCTTATGACGCTTAAGGAGTACCTGGAGGACTATGCCGGAGAGGACACAAGGGCCATCGGCGAGGCGCTGATTGAGCGGGAGATTTTGAAAATACCGAACCCGAAGGTGCAAAGGACCGCTTACGAGCATATCCACGACATCGCGGGCGGCCGGCGGGATTTTCGTTTTTAGAGGGGAGGGCATGGCATGAATGGCACACCGGGTGCGGAGCGGCTGCATATCGGCATATTCGGCCGCACAAACAGCGGGAAAAGTACGTTTATCAACGCCCTGACGGGGCAGCAGGTGTCCATAGTGGCGGATCTTGCGGGCACGACCACGGACCCGGTGTACCGGGCCATGGAGCTGCACCCGCTTGGGCCGTGCACCCTCATCGACACGGCGGGCTTCGGGGACGTGACGGCTCTGGGGAAGGAGCGGCAGAAAAAGACCGGCCTTGCGGCGGAGCGGGCGGACATTGCGGTTCTTATCGTCTCCGCGGAGGAGGCGGCCTTTTCGGAAGAGACAGTCCTTTCGCAGGAGGCGGTTTTTTCGGAGGAGCTGGCGTGGTACGAATATTTTCGGGGGAAGAGCACGCCGGTTCTGTTTGTTGTCAATAAAGCCGACCGGTATGAGGAACAGGCCAGGGCTCTTTTTGCCTTTCTGGCGGAGCGGACGAAGGAGGAGCCTCTTTTGGTGAGCGCCTTAACGGGCTTTGGCATGGAGCAGGTGCGGCCTGCCCTTGCGCGGAAAATGCCGGAGGATTTCGGGCAGAGAAAGATTACAGGCGGTCTGGTATCGGACGGCGATCTGGTGCTCCTTGTGATGCCTGTGGACATACAGGCGCCAAAGGGGCGCCTGATTCTGCCCCAAGTGCAGACGCTGCGGGAGCTTCTGGACAAAAGGTGCCTTACGGCCTGCTGTACGGCGGACCGGCTAAAGGAGACGCTTGCGAAGCTCGCAGAGCCGCCGAAGCTTATTATTACGGATTCGCAGGTTTTTCCCCTGGTGTATGAGGGAAAGCCGAAGGAGAGCATGCTGACGTCCTTTTCGGTGCTGTTTGCCGCCTACAAGGGGGATCTGCCCTGCTACGTTGCGGGGGCAAGGCAGCTGGACGCCCTGCAGGAGGACGCAAGGGTGCTGATTGCGGAGTGCTGCACCCACGCGCCGCTGGCGGAGGACATCGGCAGAGTAAAGCTGCCCCGTTTGCTGCGCCGCCGCGTCGGGGAGTCGCTGACGGTGGACGTTGCGGGCGGGACGGATTTCCCGGAGGATCTGAGAGGATACGATCTGATAATCCAGTGCGGGGCCTGCATGTTCAACCGCAGCTACGTGCTGACAAGAATCGCCCGGGCAAAGGAGCAGCGGGTGCCCATCACCAACTACGGGGTGGCCATCGCCCACCTGACAGGGATAATTGACAAGATTGCGCTGCCGGAAGGCTGCGGCGCACTGCCGGGGCCGGGGGATGAAACCGCGCCGTGACGGAACGTGAAAATATGCCGTGAATCAGTGCGGCAGTAAATGAAATGGAAGTGTGTTTGAATTGAAATATCTGAGACAGTTTTTTGTGATTTTGCTTTTTTCGTTTTTGGGGGAGCTTCTGCACTGGCTGATCCCGCTTCAGATTCCGGCCAGCATATACGGGCTTGTTCTTCTGTTTGCCGCCCTTTTGACCAATGTGGTAAAGAGAGAGCAGGTAAAAGAGTGCGCGGGCCTTCTGATTAATGTTATGCCGGTCATGTTTATACCGGCAGGTGTGGGGCTTTTGGAGAGCGTGGATGCGCTGCTTCCCATGCTTGTCCCGGTGTGCGTTATACTGCCCGTATCCACCGTGCTTGTGCTCGCTGTGTCCGGAAGGGTTACGCAGGCGCTGATGAGGCGCGGAAAGGCAAGTGAGGGAGAAGTGAAATCATGAATGAATTTTTGAAGGAATCGGTGTTTTTCGGCGTTTTTATCAGCCTTTTTATGTATGAGATCGGCGTTCTGATACGAAAAAGATGGAATATTGCAATGTTTAATCCTCTTTTAATTTCTATTGTTTTTATCATTTTGTTTCTGCAGGTGACCGG
>CATJJD010000174.1 GCA_949740385.1 uncultured Lachnospiraceae bacterium | reverse complement strand
TATGCGGATGTATCTGCACATTGACCGCCGGGGAGTCATAACGGATGCAAAATTTAAGACATTCGGCTGCGGCGCGGCTGTTGCCGCAAGCAGCATGGCAACAGAGCTGGTAAAAGGAAAAACCGTGCAGGAGGCGCTTACGGTCACCAATCAGGCGGTGATGGAGGCGCTGGACGGCCTTCCGCCGGTAAAGGTGCACTGTTCGCTGCTGGCGGAGGAGGCCATACACGCGGCACTGTGGGATTATGCGCAGAAAAATAATGCTGTGATTGCGGGGCTGAAGCCGCCGGTAAACGATATCGAAGAGAAAGAAAAAGAGCAGGCCTGTGAAGCAATGCGGGCGGCGGATTCATAATATCGCATTTTGTACATATAATAATATACAGGTAATAATATACAGGCGGCGTACTTTATCCGGCTGCGGGCGTTGCCGCGGCCTGTTGGGGGACATTATGTGTACAGCAGTGACATATCAGACAAAGGATTTTTATTTTGGGAGAACCCTGGACCATGAGAGCTCTTACGGGGAAAATGCGGTTATTGTTCCCCGAAATTATGCCTTCCGGTTCCGGGGACAGGAGGACGGGCGCGTTCTGCGGATGCACTACGCCATGATCGGAATCGCCCATGTGCAAAAGGACTACCCGCTCTTTTACGATGCGGTGAATGAGAAGGGGCTCTGCATGGCGGGGCTGAACTTCGTCGGGAACGCCCGCTACGGAAAAAGGGTGAGGGGAAAAGACAACGTGGCGGTTTTTGAGTTTATCCCCTGGATACTGGCCCAGTGCGCCTCGGTCAGGGAAGCGCGGGTTCTGCTGGAGCGGATCAATCTCGTGGATGTGCCGTTTTGCGGGACGCTTCCCACGTCGCAGCTCCACTGGATGATCGCGGACCGGACGGAGGCCGTCACCGTGGAGTCGGTTGAGAGCGGACTGATGGTGTACGAAAACCCGGTGGGAGCGCTGACCAACAATCCGGGCTTCGGGGAGCAGGTGTTTCAGCTGAATAATTTTATGAGTCTGTCGCCCCGGGCGCCGGAGAATCATTTCTGCTCAAAGCTGAACCTGCAGACCTACAGCCAGGGGATGGGAGCCATCGGACTTCCCGGCGATCTGTCCTCCCAGTCCCGGTTTGTGCGGGTGGCGTTCACCCGGTCCAATTCCTGCTCAGGGGAGACGGAGTTAGAGAGCGTCAGCCAGTTTTTCCATATTCTGGGCACGGTGAGGCAGGTGCGCGGCTGCTGCGAGGTCAGGGAGGGGGAGTACGAGGTTACGATTTACACCTCCTGCTTTAACGCGGACCGGGGGATTCTCTACTACACGGCTTACGATAACCACCAGATCACCGGAATCGACATGTACCGGGAGGACTTAAATACCATGTCCGTCATCGCATATCCGCTTATTCACTACGGACAGATACCGATAATCAACTGATTTTGGTGCAAAAGTACCAAAACCAAAAACTTAATTGTCAAAATGCACAGAAAATATGTTTATTTTGTGAACATTTTGATCTTTACAAATGCGGTATTTTGTGTAATATTATTATTGGTGAGCGGCTTTTCCAGACTCTGGACAGGCCAAAAAAATACAGGAAATGAGAGGAAATGCGTATGAAAACAAAAACAACAAAAAGAGCATGGTCGCTGTTACTTGCTCTGGCACTTGTAGTAACTACGGTGTTTAGCGGTGCAACGACAGCGAAGGCAGCGGAGTACAAGGACTACTACGTTTCTCAGAGCGCTGAGACACTGGTAGCCGGCGTGGAGCAGAAGTACCCGTTTACACATGAGAAGACGGGAGATGTCTACATTGATATGATCTTTGCAGCTCCGGTTGACATTGCTCTCAGCTTATATAACAGCGAGGGAAATCTGGTAGATGCAACAAACAACCCGATGAATATTGCGGCGACTGATATGACCGTATGGCAGGAGACCGCTGAGGGATGGGTTCTTCAGGATACCTGGACACTGACCGCAGGCGATTATGCTTACGGCGTTACGTCTGCGACAGACGTACAGTACATGCTTATTATTTCCGCACCGCTTGAGGCGGCAAAGATCAGCCAGGATAAGGCGACAATCACAAAGGGCTTTACCAAGAAGCTTTCCGTAGAGAACGGCGAGGTTGAGAAGTGGTCTACATCCAAGAAGTCCGTTGCAACCGTTGACAGCAAGGGCAAGGTTACAGCGAAGAAGGCCGGCAAGGCAGTAATCACCGCAACTCTTACAGACGGAACCAAGCTGAAATGCTCCGTAACCGTTAAGGAGAACAAGTACACCGCAACAAAGCTCACAACAGGCGATGTTAGTTACGGCAACACGGCAATGAGCGTTTACAACGCATCTTTCGACAAGAGCGGCAACCTTGTAATCAAGGCGCGTTATGTCAACAAGATGGCTTACAAGGTATCTGAGCTGAGAGACATTAAGGTTACGGTTACAGATGCAAACGGCAAGAAGGTCGGAACTTACAAGCTCAGCAAGAAGAAAGTGAGCGTTCCGTCCGGTTCCACAAAGGATTTCACATTCACAATCAAGAAGGCAAACCTGAAGAAGAAGACGGTTGACCTGAGAAACTGTGAGTTTGAGACAGAAGGAACCTCCATGTACTACTACTAAGCCGACAGCTTAGACGCAAAGATAATGACAGGCGCCCGACGGGCGCCTGTTTTTGTTGTGTGCCGGACAGCTCCGGTTCGGCACATCGTCTTACCTTCCGCAATTTCCAGACAGGAGACCAGGGGCAGCCAGGGCTGCTGCTGCCGGTCCGAAAACTATCCTTGAAAAGTGTTGTTCTCTGTGGTATGATGGGGAACATGATACTTTGAAAGGGGAGGAATTATGGCAAAAGTAGGTTTGGCGGAGCATTTTACTTACAAAAAGCTGCTGCGCTTTGTGCTTCCGTGTGTTGTCATGATGATCGTGACATCCGTGTACACGATTGTGGACGGCTTTTTCGTATCGAATTATGCGGGAAAGAATGCGTTTACCGCACTTAACCTGATTTATCCGCTGCTTATGGCTCTGGGCGCGCTGGGGTTTATGATCGGCACCGGCGGAAGCGCTCTTGTATCCTTTACGATCGGTGAGGGAAAGAAGGAAAAGGCGAATCAGATTTTTACGATGCTGATTCTTACAATTGTGGTTGTGGGCGCAGCTCTGTCGGCCGTCGGCTTTATCTTTATCCGTCCCATCGCCCATCTGCTGGGCGCAACCGACGCGATTGTGGAAGACTGTGTGCTCTACGGCCGGATTCTTCTGGCAGCAAATGTTTTTTTCATGATGCAGAACAGCTATCAGAGCTTTCTCGTCACGGCGGAGCGGGCAACAATGGGGCTGATGATCTCTGTTGCCAGCGGAATTATGAATATCATTCTCGATTTTGTACTGGTGTGCCTTCTGGATCTGGGGATCGGCGGGGCCGCGGTGGCCACTGCCGGCAGCCAGTTTGTGGGAGCTGCGATACCGACGGTCTATTTTCTGCGCAAAAACAGCAGTCTGCTGCGGTTTACGAAGACCAGGCTGGATCTGCAGGCGCTTGCAAGAGCCTGTTCCAACGGCGCCTCCGAGATGATGACGAACCTGTCCTCATCGGTGGTGGGAATGCTCTATAACTGGCAGCTCATGCGGATTGCGGGGGAGGACGGCGTGGCGGCCTACGGCGTTATCATGTACGTGGCGTTTATTTTTATGGCGCTGTTTTTCGGCTATGCGGTGGGGACCGGCCCGCTGATCGGATACCACTACGGCGCGGGAAATCACGGCGAGCTCAAAAATCTGTTCCGCAAGAGCATGGTGCTCACGTCGATTGTGGCGGCTGTCATGACGGTGCTCTCGGAGCTTTTGGCGGCTCCGCTGTCGCGCGTTTTCGTCGGGTATGACCCGGCGCTGTGCGAGATCACCGCAAGGGGGATGGCGGTCTTTTCGCTTTCCTTTCTGATCAGCGGCTATAACGTGTTTGGCTCCGCGTTTTTCACCGGGCTTAACAACGGGAAAATATCCGCGCTGATCTCCTTTATGCGGACGATGGTGTTCCAGATTGCGGCGATTTTCGTACTGCCGGTCATACTGGGGCTGGACGGAATCTGGGCATCGGTTCTCGTGGCGGAAGGTCTCACCCTTGTCATTACCGGTGCGTTTATGATTACCAAGAGGAAGCGTTACCATTACGGCTGACGAGAGCATTGCACAGGGCGGCAAAAAAGGGAAGCCTGCAGATACTGCAGGCTTCCCGAATTTTAAATTACCGGTTTTACGGAAATAAAAAATGGAAGCAACGGGGCTCGAACCCGTGGCCTCTCGCGTGTGAGGCGAACGCTCATCCCGGCTGAGCTATGCTTCCATATCTGATGCGGCACCTTCCGTGAGATGGGAGACCGCATCACGCTATTAAATTAGAAAATGCAGGAGATGGGACTTGAACCCACACGATATTGCTACCACAGGCACCTGAAGCCTGCGCGTCTGCCAATTCCGCCACTCCTGCGAACAAATAGAATTCTACACTAAAATGTCGGTTTTGTCAACAGAAATTTGTAAAAAAGGTTTTTAAATTTTTTTGCGGAAAAGAGGTGACATTTCTTTTGTTTTTTGTTATTATAACAAAGTCGTCGAGAGACATGCGGAAGTGTCGGAACTGGCAGACGAGCAAGACTAAGGATCTTGTGTTCATTGCGAACGTGTGGGTTCAAGTCCCATCTTCCGCATTATTATAGTAGAGGTCTGGCGGGTAAGCGTACCCGGCGGGCTCTTTTTGTTTACAGAGCGGCCTGCAGAGAGAGGATCAGGGATTTTATGAAGAGATGGTATCAGGTTCTGGAACCGATTGAGAGCAAACCGACGAGACTTGTCGCGTCGGCGGTGCTCTCGATCATTGTCATGACATTTATCAACGGCTTTATCGGCGGCATGGGGGGCATTCCGGCATTCATCGCCTTTGTCGTGGTGTTTTACCGGCTGCGGGTGCTGGTGAGCGCCGGAAAGTCCGTGGCCTTTCGGGAGGGGCTGTCGGACCGAGGTGCTGTCTGCGGCATGATGGCGTACTACGGACTGGGCTATCTGCTGCTGTGGACGCTGCTGCGGGTCGGAATGACCTTTTCCCGGGTGACCGGCTGGGGCAACCTGAACCGCAGCGAAGCGCTGGAGTATGTGAGAAATCTGCTCTCCGGCTCGCTGCAGGAGCAGTGGGTGTACCTGTTTGCGGGAATGCTGATGTTCTCCTTTATAATGTCGCTGTTTCCGCTGGTGGTGATCCGCAGGCAGAGCCAGTGGGCGGGGTATGCGCTTATGGACGGCGCGGCCTTTGCGGTGGTCTGCTCCTTTATCGGGGGGATCACAAGGCTCGGACAGGACGGAAAAGCAGCGCAGAGGGAGGCTACGCTTGTGGACTGTCTGCTGGTGAGCAACCGCTATACGCTGGGGCAGGGGCTTTTGTATCTTCTGTCTGGCGCTGTGTTTCTGGCTGCCGTGACGGCCGCATCATTCCTTTTTGCCTGCCGTATTTACCGGGCGCAGAAAGGCCTCTCGAAGGAAGAGACAAGCTGGAAGCGGCTGGGGGCTGACATGCTGCGGGAGCTGGAACCGCGGCAGCTGAAAAGAGGGGTGCTTCTTTTTTCAGGAAGCGCTGCGGCCGTTGCGGTCGTTGCGGCAATCGTGCTGACTGCGCCTGCGGACCGGGCGCGCCAGTACAAAAAGGTGGCGGAATTTCTGACGAAGGACGATAAGCTGGGGCCTGTGGAGTACCGCGGGCGCCTGTATCTGCCGGTGGAGACTGAGACGGACCTGTCCGAGATCGGGACGCCGAAGGGCTATCTCGCCAGAAAGGGCGAGGACTGCGGCAGCCGTCTCTACGAGCTTACCGTTGCAAACGTACTTTGCACGGACCCCACAGGAGAAACGCCTTATCTGCAGGTGTCCGGCAATATGACCGGCTCCTTTGCGCCTGCCGCACTTTTAGAGGAGGATCTCTCCTGGCAGTCGGATGCTGCGTTTGTAATCTGGGATGAGGAGTGGCAGCCTCAGTCCTCCTACTCCCATGAGCTGACGGGCTATACGGTGTGTGAACGGGAATTTGTGGAGGCACTGGAGGAAAAGTACGGGAAGGTGGACTACCGGACGGAGGATTTCGACGAGTTTGACGCCTACTTTTCCCTGTACGGCTATCCGGACATGGACGCGGTGCAGACCAGAGATCTGGGGCAGGGACACTGGATCGGCTGTATACTTGTGCGGGGAGACCGTTTCTATTACGGAAGCTGTGCCAACGAGATTTCGGGGAAGCTTCGGACGGAGCTTTTGGATATTCTCGGCGGGTACGGCAAAAAATAAAAGGAAACAGAGCTCTTTCCTCGAATATTAATAGTAGAGGATATTTGTAAAGGAGCACATATGACAATTCGTGAACAGATCGAGGCGATGGAGAAGCACAATTTAAGTCCATATGCCAGTCTGAGTATCAATTCCAGAGGGCGGGATCGGGCGGAGGCGCAGTGCGACATACGGCCGGTGTTCCAGAGGGACAGAGACCGTATCCTACACAGCAAGTCCTTTCGCAGGTTGAAAAACAAGACGCAGGTGTTTCTGACGCCCATGGGCGATCACTACCGGACGCGCATGTCCCACACCCTTGAGGTGTCCCAGAATGCACGGACCATCGCAAAGGCGCTGCGGATGAACGAGGATCTGGTGGAGGCTATCGCCCTGGGGCATGACCTGGGGCATACGCCCTTCGGGCACGCGGGGGAGTTTCTTTTAAATAAAGTGTACGCCGGAGGCTTCCGGCACAACGAACAGAGCGTGAGAATCGTGGAGCGGCTGGAGAAGGAGGGCAGAGGGCTGAATCTTACCTGGGAGGTGAGGGACGGCATAAGAAACCACCAGACCCGGACGATGCCCGGCACGCCGGAGGGAAGAATCGTCCGTCTCTCCGACAAGATTGCCTACGTCAATTCCGACATCGACGACGCTATCCGTGCGCAGATTCTCTGCGAGGAGGACATTCCCCTCATGCTCAGGAAGACCCTTGGCATGAACACCCGGGCGAGACTGGATCATCTGATCCACGACATTATCACAAACAGCATGGATAAGGACGACATTATCATGTCAGAGGAGACGTCCGCCGCACTGCAGGAGCTGCGGCTGTTCATGTTTGAGAACGTGTACAAAAATCCGGTGGCAAAGGGCGAGGAGACGAAGGCGAAGGCAATGCTGGAGCAGCTGTTCTTCTTTTATATGGAACACATCGACCTGCTTCCGGATAAGCTCCTTGCGATGCTCGACGAGAAAGAGGAGAGAGGCCGCATTGTCTGCGATTACATTGCGGGCATGACGGATCAGTACGCAATCACGAAATTCAGAGAGAATTTTATGCCGCAGGCCTGGCAGGTGGACGGATACTAGTACGGCATTGCATAATTAACGGTGAATTCCGCACCTGCTGTTTCTGCCGCTGCCGCCGCATCGCCTCTTTCCTTCGCCCTGCCCTGATAAAAATAGCTGGCACATTATTCATCATTATATACGCAATGCTGTACTGGAGAAAACGGAGGATCTATGCCTTACTATTCGGATGAACTGATTGAAGAGGTGCGCGCAAAAAACGACATAGTGGACATTATCGGGGGTTATGTGCAGCTGACGCGAAAGGGGAGCACTTATTTCGGCCTCTGCCCGTTCCACAACGAAAAGACCGGCTCCTTTTCCGTCTCCGGCAGCAAGCAGATGTACTACTGCTTCGGCTGCGGCGCCGGCGGCAATGTGTTCACATTTCTGATGCAGTATGAGAATTTTACATTCGGGGAGGCCATGCAGTCGCTGGCGGAGCGGGTGGGCATCGACCTGCCATCCCAGGAGCTGACCGGCGCCAAAAAGCGGGAGGCCGACCGGCGGGCGCTTCTTCTGGAAATTCAAAAAGAGGCTGCAAAGTACTATTATATGCTGCTTCGAAACGCCAGGGGGCAGCGGGCGCTCTCCTATTTTCGGGGGCGGGGGCTTACGGATGAGACGATGAAAAGGTTCGGGCTGGGCTACTCCGACCAGTACAGCAATGATCTCTACCGCTATCTGCGCAGCAGAGGGTACGAGGACGAGGTGCTTAAGGATTCGGGGCTTGTGTCCTTTGACGAGGTGCGGGGGGCCCACGACAAGTTCTGGAACCGGGCCATGTTTCCCATCATGGACATACATAACCGGGTGATCGGCTTTGGCGGCCGTGTGATGGGGGACGGGGAGCCAAAATATCTGAACTCGCCGGAGACGAAAATATTCGACAAGAGCCGCAGCCTCTACGGGTTAAACATCGCAAGGACCACGAGGGAGAACCGGATTCTTCTGTGTGAGGGCTACATGGATGTGATCGCCCTTCACCAGGCGGGCTTCGACAATGCGGTGGCGTCTCTTGGAACCTCGCTGACCAGCGGCCACGCCAGCCTGCTAAAGCGCTACACAAAGGAGGTTTATCTGACCTACGACAGCGACGGGGCCGGGGTGAAGGCGGCGCTTCGGGCGATTCCCCTTCTGCGGGAGGCGGGGATTGCGGTGAAAGTTATCAACATGCGGCCCCACAAGGACCCGGACGAGTTTATCAGGGCGCTGGGGGCCGACGCCTACACGGAGCGCATCGGGGCGGCGGAGAATGCGTTTCTGTTTGAGGTGCGAATGCTGCAGGAGCGTTACGACATGGGCGATCCCCAGTCCAGGACCGACTTCTACAACGAGGTGGCAAAAAAGCTTCTGGGTTTTTCCGAGGAGCTGGAGCGCAACAATTACATCGAGGCGGTGGCGGCCAGATTCCGCATCGGCTTCGACAATCTGAGAAAGCTTGTGAACCGTCAGGCGATGGGGGGCGTTCCTCCGGTTCGTGCGCCGCTTAAAAGCGGCGTGAACGAGAAGCGGAAGAAGGAGGACGGGATGCGGCAGTCGCAGAAGCTGCTGCTCACCTGGCTTGCGGGTGATTACGGCATCTTTGACGTCATTGAGGGGGTGATTACGGAGGAGGATTTCACGGAGGATCTGTACCGGAGGGTGGCGGCCCAGGTGTTTGAGCAGTACCGAAGGGAGGGGGCTGTGAATCCGGCGCGGATTGTGAGCCAGTTCTTTGAGGCGGAGGAACAGAGGGAGGTGGCGGCAATCTTTAACGCCAGAATCCGGGAAATTGAGACCGAAGGCGACAGAGACAAGGCGCTGTGGGAGACCATTATAAGGGTAAAGCGCAACAGTATCGACTGCCAGACGGCGCATCTTGAGCCGACGGATTTAGAGGGGCTGATGCGGGCGGTGGAGGACAAGCGGGCGCTGGAGAAGCTGGAAAAGAGACTCCGGTGATGAAATCTGTATAGTTCTGTTGATTAAGGACAAAATAGAAAGTAACTTGAGAGGACGAAGCGAAATGGCAAAGAAAAAAGAAGAAAATGTAGCTGCAGTGGAGACCGAGGAGCTGAAGGTGAAATTTCATGAGAAGCTGAAAGAGCTTCTTGAGATGGGCAAAAAAAAGCGCAACATTCTGGAATATCAGGAGATCAGCGATTTCTTCAAGGATCTGAATCCGGACGCAGAGAAGATGGAGGAGATTTTAGACTTCCTGGAAAAGCATAATGTGGACGTTTTGAAGATTGTGGACGACGACGATGACGACGACGAGATCATTCTGGAGCCTGAGGACGAGGTGGAGATCGAGGCGCTGGATCTGTCCGTGCCGGACGGCGTCAGCGTGGAAGATCCGGTCCGCATGTATCTGAAGGAGATCGGCAAGGTTCCGCTGCTCTCCGCGGAGGAGGAGATCGAGCTGGCCAGAAAGATGGAGGCGGGCAGCGTCGCCTCCGAGAAGATCTATCTTCTTCGCAGCCGCATTGAGGACGAGGAGGACGAGGCGGAAAAAGAGGTGATCCGCGGGGAAATCCGGGATCTGCAGCGGGCCGTGGACGTGGGCTCGGAGGCGAAAAAGCGTCTGGCGGAGGCGAACCTGCGCCTTGTGGTCAGCATTGCGAAGCGCTATGTGGGCCGCGGCATGCTCTTTCTCGACCTGATTC
>CATJJD010000173.1 GCA_949740385.1 uncultured Lachnospiraceae bacterium | reverse complement strand
TGAGAAGCCAGGTTACAGCGCTTATCGTTAACGGCAGAATTGTCACAACCGAGGCGAAGGCGAAGGAAGTAAGAAAGATCGCCGAGCGCATTATTACGAGAGCTGTCCGCGAGAAGGACAACTTTGAGGAGGTCACCGTCACTGCAAAGGTTCCGCGCAAGGACAGCGAGGGCAGAAGAGTGAAGGAGGTTGTGGACGGAAAGAAAGTGACCGTTTACGATGAAGTACAAAAGACCATCAAAAAGGATCTCCTGACCCGTCTCCATGAGAGAAGAGAGACTCTCAAGTTTCTCTATCCGGTAACCGCCACAGACGGAACAAAGAAGGGGACGAAGAAGGTTGATCTCGTTGCAAAGCTGTTTGACGAGATTGCGCCGAAGTACACAAGCCGCAACGGCGGATACACAAGAATCGTAAAGATCGGCCAGCGCAAGGGCGACGGCGCTCTTGAGGTGCTGTTAGAGCTGGTATAAGACGAAAAGCCATAAAAATACCGCAGATTCGGTTTCGAATGCTGCGGTATTTTTTGTCCGGCCGGTTTACTGACTGCGGTCGTCCGCGATGTTCTTTTTTGCCACGTTCGGCTCAAGAAACCGCTCGCGGGCGTACTCCCAGAGCTTTTCGGAGCCGTCCGCCGTGCGCTCGTTGCGCCGGAGAATCTGACTGAGGTGCACGCCGTGCTCCAGCCAGGATCTGCCGCCGGACGCATCGTTCAGCATCATGGGCTGTATGTGGTCCATGGTGCGGGCAAATTTCGCCTCCGGCGTCTCCTGCGCCTCGAATTCCAGCCATAAGCCGTGCATCCTTTTCGCCTGATCCTCCGGGAGCAGTCCGTAGATGCGCTCCGCAGCCTTCGCCTCCCGGAGAGCCTGCGTCTTTTTTCCGGCATCGTCGTATGCGTATGTATCGCCGGCGTCGATCTCCACCAGATCGTGGATTAAGAGCATGGAGATGGTCTTTAGCACGTCAATCTTTTCGTTGGCGTATTCGCTCAGCAATAGGGTCATAATCGCCATGTGCCAGGCGTGCTCCGCGTCGTTTTCTTTGCGCGTGCCGTCTGCCAGGTAAGTCTGTCTTCCGATCTGCTTTTCCTTATCAATTTCCCGAAAAAAATCAAACTGTCTGTCCAAACGCTCCGTCATATTTTGACCGCCTTTCTGTTAAAAAATTGTCAGTGACCGGTTACGCCTCCGCGGCAGAGCCGCCTTCGCCTGCGGGATCGGCTGCCGATGTCTCCGCGAGCACCGAAGTGCAGTGGGGGCAGCGGGTTGCAAGAATGTTGATTTCGCTCATGCAAAAGGGGCATGCCTTCGTGACCGGCGCAGCTTCCGGTTCCGGCTCCTTCCTCTGCAGTGCGGTCAGTCTTTCCGTGACGGCGTTGATGGCCTTGAGCAGAAGGAAAATTACAAATGCGGTGATCAGAAAGTTGATGACCGCGGTGATAAAGCTGCCGTAGTGCAGAACCGGTGCACTGTCTCCGCTTCCGAGGGTGACGGTCAGATAAGAGAAATCCGTCCCGCCGAAAATTGCCAGAACCGGCGTAAGCAGATCCTGGTTCAGCGATGTGACGATGGCGGTGAATGCCCCGCCGACAATGACGCCGACGGCCATGTCCATCACGTTGCCCCGCAGAATAAACTTTTTAAATTCTTCGGTAAGCTTGCTTTTTTTCATAACTGGTATCTCCTTGTCATTTGTTCTCAGAAGATTGTAACACAGATTGCGGCAAACATACAGACAAAAATCCGAGTTTTCAGGTGTTCCCTGATTTTTTCTGACCCGAAACCGGATGAGAGGAAGCGTTCTTTTTTCGGTCGGATTCCGGTTTTTCCTCCGGCGAAAGCAGCTCCATCTGCTGCTTTTTCTGCTGCAGCGTCGGGTGAACATAAACGGAAAGTGTGGTTGTGATGCTGGAATGACCAAGAATTTCGGAGAGCGATTTGGTGTCGAATCCGAGTTCCACGCAGCGGGTGGCAAAGGTGTGGCGCAGTTCGTGGAAGGTGTGGTTGTCCATCCCGCTCTCTTCGAGATAGCGCTTGTACTGCATGTAATATTGATGCGGCTCCACGAAACGGCGTTTTCCGGTCAGAAGATAGCAGTCGTCGTCCGATTTGCGGTCGCGCAGGTAGGCCAGGAGGAAGCTCGGGATGGGAATTGTCCTGACAGAGCTCTCGGTTTTCGGCTCGCTGATCACAACCTTCGTCTTTTTGTGCTGGCCCGGTTCAAGATTTGCGATGCGGATGACGGTGCGGCGGATGGTTACGGTCGAGGTCTGAAAATCAATGTCCTCCCAGCGCAGTCCGCACATTTCGCCGATTCGTATTCCGGTAAAAAGGGTAAAAATAATTCCGAGACATGTTAAATCCTCGGAATTCATCAACTGACTCTCCATTTTTTTACGGTTCTCATCGCTCAAAATTTTAATGCCTTTCGATGCTCGCGGCGGGTATTTAAGCCCCTTGAGATTCGGAGCCGGATACCCGTTTTCCCGGCTGTATTTGAATATGGACTTTAATACGCAGACAATATCGGTTACGGTTTTCGGGGAGAGGCTGTGGCGCTTTGCGCCGCCCTCCCGCAGCAGCTGCTCCGTAAGTCCGTTGATGGTCTTTGTCTCCAGCTTGTAGAGCATCTGGTCTCCCAGCGTCGGCAGCAGATACTTTGTCACGATGCGGTAGTAGCGGGTGTAGGACGACTCCTTGACCGAGATTTTCGTCTCCGCAAGCCAAAGCTTCGCAATTGTGTCAAAGGTGGAAAGGCTCTTTGAGGCCGGAATTTCGGCCTGTGCTGCCTGCGACTGCTCCGCCATTCTCTTTTCCCTGACTTCCGCGTAGCTCTCTCCGTAAACATAGCGGTACCGGGCCTTTCCGTTCTCGTAGTGATGGATGTAGCGGGCCTCCCATCTGCCGTCCTTGCGCCTGTAAATATTCTCTCCTTTTCGTGCCATTTTCATGTCCTCCTTTGTATTATTAAAAAATCTGACGTCGAATAGAATAAAATCTATTCTCATTCAGTATAAAGGATAGCGCATATTGGCTCCAACTGACAAAAATTGTGCAGTTACAGACAATTTTAAACGTAAAAATTACAGGCGGAGGGGGTGAAAAATTATAATTTCTATGGGAGTGCGGGCTGCAAAAAGGGATGAAGGGTTGCGGAAAACAGGGCAAAAGGAGACGCCGCCCGCGGTTATTTTCTGGTAAAATATTCCGGAAGGTATGGCTTCCTTCGCTAAAAAGGAGTAAAATAGTTGAAAAACAGGCAATAATAGATTAGCAGTTTTGTATCGAAATGAGCAGGAAAGGACAGCGTACATGAAAGCAGATATAAGATGGCTGGACGATCCGGAGGTTTTTCGTGTGAATCAGCTTCCGGCGCACAGCGACCACAGTTATTACGGCGAAACGCCGCTGAGCCAGTCTTTAAACGGGGACTGGCTGTTCTGCTATTCGGTCAATGCGGCGGGCAGACCCGAAAGGTTCTACGAGCCGGATTTTGATCGGAGCGGATTTGACACCATAGGAGTTCCGGGGCATATTGAGCTTGCGGGCTACGACAGACTGCACTATATTAATACCATGTACCCCTGGGAGGGACATGTATTCCGCCGTCCGGCGCACTGCGCGGACAATCATACAGACTGGGAGCACTCCTTCAGCGGGGCGGATTACAACCCGGTGGGTTCTTATGTGAAGATTTTCGATCTCGATCCGGGGCTTCGGAAAAAGCGTGTGACCGTACAGTTTGAGGGCGTGGAGCAGGCCATGTACGTGTGGCTCAACGGAGCCTTCATCGGCTATGCGGAGGACAGCTTTACACCGTCGGAGTTTGATCTGAGCCAGTACATCCGGGACGAGGGCAACGTGCTGGCCGTGGAGGTGCACAAAAGAAGCACCGCGGCGTATTTGGAGGATCAGGATTTTTTCCGGTTTTTCGGCATTTTCCGGGATGTGACGCTGTTTGCAAGACCGGCGGTGCATGTGGAGGACATTGCGGTGCAGTCCGACCTGCAGGAGGACTGCTTAACCGGCGTATTCGGTCTGCGGATGAGGCTGTCTGCGGAGGGCGGAAAGCTTCCGGAGGGAGGTGCGGCGGAGATTGTGCTAAAGGATGCCGCCGGCGCGGTCTGCCTTAAGCGGAGTCTTCCGCTGGCCGATGTGACGGAGCTTGCGCCGGAGAGGCTTGGGGCGGTGCGACTGTGGGATAACCGCGACCCTTATCTCTACCGACTCACGGTGACGCTCGCGGATGCGGGCGGACAGGTGTACGAGACGGTGCCGGTTTCGGTGGGCTTCCGCAGAATCGAGATAAAGGAAACGGGCGGAAAAAAGATCATGCTTCTCAACGGGAAGCGGCTGATTTTAAACGGTGTGAACCGCCACGAGTGGAACGCCAAAACCGGAAGGTGCATTGCCAGGGAGGACATGGAGTACGACATGCGCATCCTCCGGGAAAATCATATCAATGCGGTGCGCCCCTGCCACTATCCGGACCGGCTTCTGTGGTACGGGCTCTGCGACGAGAACGGCATCTACGTCATGGCGGAAACCAATCTGGAGAGCCACGGCTCCTGGCAGAAGCTCGGCGGCATCGACCCGTCCTGGAACGTTCCAGGCAGCCTGCCCCAGTGGCGGGAGGCGGTTGTGGACCGGGCGAGGACAAACTATGAGACGTTCAAAAACCATCCGTCTATCCTCTTCTGGTCTTTGGGCAACGAGTCCTACGCGGGGGATAATCTGGCGGCGATGAACGCGTATTTCAAAGAGGCGGACAACACAAGACTCGTGCACTATGAGGGAGTGGTTCACAATCGGGCCTACGAGGACAGAATATCCGACATGGAGAGCCGGATGTACGCCCGTCCGAAGGATATAGAGGCATATCTGGAGAACGACCCGAAAAAGCCGTTTATCCTCTGCGAATACATGCACGACATGGGAAATTCTCTGGGGGGACTGGGTTCCTACATGGAGCTTCTGGACCGGTACGAGATGTATCAGGGCGGCTTTATATGGGATTTCATCGACCAGGCCATCGAGGTTATGGACGAGGCTACGGGGGAGCCGGTGCTCCGCTACGGCGGCGACTTTGACGACCGGCCGTCCGATTATGAATTTTCCGGAAACGGCGTTTTATTTGCGGACAGAACCGAAAAACCGGCACTGCAGGAGGTCAGATATTACTATGGACGGTACGAATAATTTGAATAATATATACAACACAGACAATATGTGCCATACGCCCCGGGAGAACGGCGGCGGGAAGCTTCGCGTGGTGTTCGGCGACGTGACACTCGGGCTTCACGGCGGCGGTTTCAGCTACATTTTTTCCTACATGCGGGCAGGGCTGGAGTCGCTGGTGAGGGACGGTGTGGAGTGGCTGTACCGGGCTCCGCGGCCTGCGTTCTGGCGGGCGCTGACGGACAACGACAGGGGAAACGGTTTTGCGCTCCGGTCCGGTATGTGGCTTGCGGCGGACCAGTTTATTGCCGGAACCGGCACACAGGTGTGGGTGGACGGAAAGGAGAGGCCTCTTTTGACCGGGCCGGCGAACAACCGCTATTCGGACCGGGAGTATGCGGATCGCGTAAAAATTGCCTTCCGGTATCAGACCGTTACCGTCCCGGCCGCCGAGGTGCTGGTGAGCTACGAGGTGAGCGCCGACGGTGCGATTGCCGTGGACGTGCACTACTTCGGAAAGCCGAAGCTCCCGGAGCTTCCGGTGTTTGGAATGCGCTTTATTATGCCGACAAAGGCCGTCTCCTGCCGCTACGAGGGGCTTTCCGGCGAGACGTACCCGGACCGGATGGCAGGCGGCGTGCCGGGTGTATACGAGGTCTCGGGGCATGTGACGCCCTATCTCGTACCGCAGGACTGCGGCGTACACATGCAGACAAAGTGGTTTGAGGTCTGCCGGAACACGGTTCTTAGCAATGTGACAAAGGGTGTGTCTTCCGCGGCTTCGGCCGGGCGAAAGGGTGAGGCGCTGTCAGCCGGTGACGGCGGGACAGCGGGCACATCCCGGCTGCGCTTTGAGATGACGGAGCGGCCGTTCGCCTTCTCCTGTCTGCCGCACACGCCGCAGGAGCTGGAGAGCGCGACTCACCAGGAGGAGCTTCCTTTGGCACGGCGCACGGTTGTCTCGGTCTTTGGCGCGGTGCGCGGTGTGGGCGGCATGGACAGCTGGGGAGCCGACGTGGAGGAGCCGTACCGCATCAGCGGCGAAAAGGACATTGCGTATTCGTTTCGAATCGGAGGGATACTTTAGGGAAACCTGCGCATGCTATCTCTGAAACCGGAGAAAAATGAAGCCGCACATGAAGACGGAGGTGGCATATGCAGGAGAAATTTAAAACCGGCAAAAACGCGTATCTGCTGAAGGGAACCGACGCGGATCCCTACAAAGCCGGCCCGCAGTATTTTGAAGAGCACTGTTCGGACAGCATTCGGCAGAAGAGTCTGTACAATGATCGCGACAGGGCGCGGGCGGATAACAACCAGTTTTTTGAGAGCCGCAGCAATCCCTTAAGCAGTAAGGGAAACTGACATCCGAAGGGAAATAATCGGGTTGATTATTTCCCTCCTTTTCGTTTATAATTGCCTTAGAGCAACGGAAATTCCAACAACAGTGAGGATTACATATATGAGACAGTCAGAAAAAACAGTCGCATTTCCCGGGGGAGGAGCGAAGCCGCACATTGTGCTCTCCATCGCGGTTCTCGTCTCCGACCGCAGGGATACGATCCGGCAGTGTCTGGACTCCCTGGCCCCGATTCGGGCGGCGGTTCCCAGCGAGCTGATACTTGTGGATACGGGGTGCAGCGCGGACATGCATGAGCTGCTGAAACAGTATGGGGATACGGTCGCCCGTTTTACTTGGTGCAATGATTTCGCGAAAGCGAGAAACGAGAGTCTGCGCCACGCCAGGGGCGAGTGGTTTCTTTATCTGGACGACGACGAGTGGTTTGCGGAGACGGAGGAGCTGATCGGCTTTTTCGTCAGCGGCGAGTACCGAAAGTATGGGCGGGCCAGCTATATCCAGAGGAATTTTCTGGACATGGAGGCAACGCAGTACACGGACGCCTGGGTGAACCGGATGACAAAGCTTGAGCCAGACACGCATTTCGAGAGCAAAATTCATGAGTATCTGATGCCGGCCCTGGGGGAGGCAAAGGCAGTCAATGCCGTTGTGCACCACTTCGGCTACGTGTACGAGACGAAGGAGGCGCTCCGAAAGCACTACGACAGAAACCGGGTGCTTCTGCAGGAGATGATCGAAGAGGAGCCTGCGGTTCTGCGCTGGCGGATGCTGCTTCTGCAGGAATACCGGGCGGTCAGCGAAAGCCGGCTGCTGTACGGTTACGGGGAGGAATGTCTGGCCTTTACCAGGGATCTGGACGACCAGTACGACAACATCACAATCGGAAGCTTTTACGGCGCGCAAATTCTGGCTCTGAAGGAGGAAAAGCGCTACGGCGAGATGCTTGCAGCCTGTCTTGCGGCGATTGCCGACAGACGTATGACCCGGCTCTGCCGCACGTTTGCTTCCCTGCGGGCCGCAGACGCCTGCTTTCATCTGAAACAATACGGGGAGTGCAGAAAATGGGCTGAGGCGTATATACAGGACAAACTGTTTTTTGACGCCCATGAGCAGCTTCTCTTTTTGCAGAAGTCGGTGTCTTTCATCGGGGAATGTCTGGATGCCGTGATGGTGAAGGAGGGGTATTCCCTTCTCATATGCGCGGGGCTGAAGCTCGGAACGGCGGAGGAGCTGGAGAAGCATCTGGACCGGCTGGCCTGGGACGAGCAGCACCTCTATGTGTACGAGGAAATTATGCCGACGATTGTGGAGGCCATGGGCACTATGGGGAGAGAACCGGTTTTTGAGAGGCTGATTGCGCTTATGCACGGTCATACGGCGCTCTGGGATTATTTCTGCAGCCAGCTCACCGGGTACGAGCAGGCGGGACACAGTGTGTCGTCTGTGATGGATATGATAAGAGCTGCTGCGCCGGATGCGCTGGCTTCGCCGAAGGGAGACGCCGGGCAGGAGAGCGCAGACGGTGCGGCAGCTGAGATGCAGCAGCTTGCCGCGGGGATCAAACAACAGCTTCAGCTGCTGATGGGCAACGGTATGCGGGAGCAGGCGGCGCAGATTCTGGCGCAGGTGCGGCAGCTGCTGCCGGAGGATGCGGAGCTTGCCCAAATGGAGAAAGAATTGCAGGCGGACGCATGAGAAACCGGCGGGCGGCGCATACTATCCAAAAAAGAAAGAAGGACAGTATGATGAGTGAAGCATTAAACGGCGATACCGTTGCCCTTTTGAAGGAGTGCAACGCGGGAACAAAGATGGCTACCAGCAGCATAGAGCAGATCAGCGCATATGTGACGACACCGGAGCTTAAGGAGATGCTCCACAGGTACAATGCCGACCACATCGAGCTCGGGGAGAAGTGCCACGAGCTTTTGAATGAGGCGGGGAAGGAGGAGAAGGACCCGCATCCGGTGGCAAAGGCCATGTCGTGGTTTACCTCCGAGGTAAAGCTCTCCGTGAGCGGGGACGAGAAAAAGGCGGCCAGTATTCTGATGGACGGGTGCGCGATGGGCATCAAGTCTCTCAGCGAGTATCTGAACCGCTACAGCGGCGCAAGCGACACAGCAAAGCGCATCTGCGAGAAGCTGCGCAGGCTGGAGGAGAATATGATGGAAAAGCTTGAGGTGTACGTGTAGTTTCGGACAAAAAAGCGCTGCAGAGACCGGCATGGTCTTTGCAGCGTCTGCTGTCTATATATAATTGTCCAGCATCATGCCGGAGTATATCGAACTGATGTACGGTGTTGCGAAATTGTGTCCCGGGTTCTTGTATGCTACAATCACTTTGTTTACATAGTTCATCGGATCAATCGAGGCGCTCTCCGCCTTGCTGCCGATGGAGTCGCGGAAGCGGGTCAGCGTCGCAAATGTGCTGTCTGCCCGGTTCGGGGATACGGCGTCCGCCAGTGTCTTTCGATCTATGGAGACGGAACCGTTATCGTCCACCATAAGCCCGATCTCCTCAAGGGCAACCTGGCTGTTCTTTGAGACTGCAGCCATGTCGTTGAGCAGCTTGTTTCCGTCGGCGATTGCGTATGCCTCGGCAGTGCTCAGGATGTTATTGTAAGCGTCCACCAGCGTCTGTATGTTGTCGGCGATGGCGTCGGCGTTTGCCTTGAAGCCGATGGTGGCGTGTCTGTCGCCGGTGACATCCCGCAGCGTGAGCTCAAAAAGGTTGTTGATCGTAAACGTGTTGGACAGCGAAGTATGGTGGCTCCCGTTTACCGTAAAGCTGGAGTTGTGGGCTTCCTCGGACACATGATTGATGCCGAGAAGGTTCATGGCCTCCACGGATTCCTGGGAGGCGGCAGGGGAAATGGCAAACAGGTTCGTCTCATCCTCGCTCAGTCCGGTCTGTACGGACGTAAGCACCAGGGCGCTCGCCCCCAGGCCGTCGGACTGAATGCCGGCGGTTATGCCGAGGTTCGACCGGTTCACCAGATTTGCCAGCTTGTCGATAATATCGCGGTTCGTCTCATCCTCGCTGACCGAATACTGGAATTCGTATGCGGCCGTTGTTGTGGCGAGATCGAAGGAGTACGAGCCGGGCGAAAAGGAAAGCTCATCGTCGGGCAGATAGCTGCCCTCGTTAATCTGCGGTGATGCAAGCCGCTCGATGGAGATGGCAAACTGATCCGACGGCGGATCTTCGATTCCGTTTCCTATATAAGTGACACCGACCTTGCTGTTGTCCGAGGACGTGGCGACCTTTTTCTGGAACGAATCCTCGAAGGAGCCGTACTTGTCGGACAGCGAAGCCACCACATTCTGAATGGATCTTGCATGCTCCTTGATGTCGATGGCGTAGCGCTTTGCGCGCTCCATGTTGATGATCTTATATAGAGGAGAGTCTTTATTCGCTTTGATGATATTGCTGTATACTTTGCGCAGATCGCTCTGTTTGTGTGAGTCATAGCGCGAGACTTCCTGGTTCGCATACGTGGATATATAGTAATCGTATGCGCTGTCGATACGTGTCAAACAGATCCCCTCCTTTCTTCCATGAAACTGCAGCACTTGCATGGGGTTTGTTAAGTCCATTTACACACATATTATATATCGGGCGGTTTCGGACTTTTCAACACCCGTCGGGAGAATTATTTTATTATTTTTCTTTAAATTCTTCTGTTTTCCTGTTATTTTAGTTGACGGACAAATTAAATCGTGGTAAAGTAGGAGTGCTTGGAAGCAGGTCTTTTTTTTATGCCTTTTTTAGGCTGGACAGCAAACAAAGAAAACGGAGGTGGAAGTTGTGCGTACAAAGATCACATTAGCCTGCACAGAATGTAAGCGTCGTAATTACAATTCGACGAAGGACAAGAAGACTCATCCGGACAGAATGGAAATCAAAAAGTATTGTAGATTCTGCAGGACTCATACAGTGCACAAGGAAACAAAGTAGTCTGGGAAAGTAAAGGAGTACGAAATGGGGCAGACAGAGAACGTAGAGAAGACACGCTGGTTTAGCGGCCTTAAGGCTGAGTTTGCCAAGATTGTCTGGCCGGATCAGAAATCCGTGGGAAGACAGACAGTTGCGGTAATCGCTGTGTCGGTAGTGCTCGGCCTTATCATCGCGCTTATGGACTGGGTTATCCAGTACGGCGTGAATTTCCTTGTTGGTTTAAGCATTTAACGGAGGCAAAGTGATATGGCGGAAGCGAACTGGTATGTAGTTCATACCTATTCAGGTTATGAGAACAAGGACAAGGCAAATATTGACAAGACGATCGAGAACCGGCATCTGGAGGATCAGATTCTGGAAGTCCGGGTACCTCTTGAGGAAGTGATGGAGGTCAAGAACGGCGTTAAGAAGCAGGTTGCCAAGAAGATGTTCCCGGGCTATGTGCTTATTCATATGATTATGAATGACGACACATGGTACGTGGTCCGCAATACCAGAGGCGTGACCGGATTCGTGGGACCGGGGAGTAAGCCGGTACCGCTCACAGAGGCCGAAATGAGACCGCTCGGAATTAAGACGGAAAATGTTGTGGTTGACTTCGCGGAGGGCGACATGATTGTGGTAATCGGCGGTGTTTGGAAGGATACCACGGGTGTGATTGCAACCATGAACCACAGCAAACAGACAGTTACGATCAATGTGGAACTGTTCGGTCGCGAAACACCGGTAGAAGTAAGTTTCGCAGACGTAAAGAGAATGAATTAAGGAGGCAATTCCAATGGCAAAAAAAGTACAAGGATACATTAAGCTGCAGATTCCTGCGGGGAAGGCAACACCGGCGCCTCCGGTAGGCCCGGCGCTCGGACAGCACGGCGTGAACATTGTTGAGTTCACGAAGCAGTTTAATGCAAGAACAGCCGATCAGGGAGATCTGATTATCCCTGTTGTAATTACCGTGTATGCGGACAGAAGCTTCAGCTTCGTAACAAAGACTCCGCCTGCTCCGGTGCTTATTAAGAAAGCCTGCAACATCAAGTCCGGCTCCGGCGTGCCGAACAAGACGAAGGTTGCCAAAATTACAAAGGCGCAGGTTCAGGAAATTGCAACGCTCAAGATGCCGGATCTGAATGCCGCTTCCCTTGAGGCTGCCATGAGCATGATTGAGGGAACCGCAAGATCCATGGGGGTTGAGGTTGTAGAGTAACTGACGCAGCAGAGTAGAAGTGGGAGGGCGATTTCCTACCCGATAAATGCCGTTTTTCCCGGCGGGAAAGGGCTGGATCGTAAGCGGTCAGTCAGCAGAGCTTGAGACAGAACCCATTTTCCTGCAAAAAAGGGCTGGATCGTAAGCGATCAGTCAGCAGAGCTGACAGCTTACGATATATACCACAAGGAGGATTTAATTTCATGAAAAGAGGAAAGAAGTATCAGGAGGCTGTAAAGGCATACAATAAGCAGAATCTTTATGAGCTGGACGAGGCGATCGAGATTGTAAAGAAGAATGCCACAGCCAAATTTGACGAGACAATCGAGCTTCATATCAGAACAGGCTGCGATGGCCGTCACGCAGAGCAGCAGATCCGCGGCGCAGTTGTGCTGCCGCACGGAACCGGAAAGACCGTTAAAGTGCTTGTTTTCGCAAAGGGAACCAAGCTGGACGAGGCGCAGGCGGCGGGAGCCGACCACGTTGGCGGAGAGGAGCTGATTCCGAAGATTCAAAACGAGGGATGGCTGGACTTCGACGTTGTTGTTGCCACGCCGGACATGATGGGCGTTGTGGGACGTCTGGGACGTATTCTCGGACCGAAGGGCCTCATGCCGAACCCGAAGGCCGGAACCGTTACGATGGATGTTGCAAAGGCGATTGAGGACATCAAGGCAGGTAAGATTGAGTATCGTCTGGACAAGACAAACATTATCCATGTGCCAGTTGGAAAAGCATCCTTTACAAATGAACAGTTAAGCGACAACTTCCAGTCTCTTATGGGTGCAATAAATAAAGCGAAGCCGTCAAGCCTCAAGGGCCAGTATATCAGAAGCGCTACACTGGTGTCCACGATGGGGCCTGGCGTAAAGCTGAACGTAGTAAAGATCACGCAGTAAATACTGCGCGGAGTAACAGACCGATCCAGGCAGATATCCGAAGTTGTCAAAAGCTGTTGACAAACGGGCGGTATCATATTATAATAGCAAAGCATATTGCCGAAGACAGCAGGTGCGGCCGAATCCGAAAGGGACGGCGGCGTAAAGGTGTCAGCAGATATTTTATATATCTGAGCAGTACATTTAATGTATTGTCTGTCCACCTGCCGAGGGAATTTTCGATGTATATTTCATCAGGAAAATTTACTGTCCCTCTGTCGGCTGACGGGGGGACTTTTTATTTCGCGGGAGATTTCCCGCGGAACCGACCGCTCCGTTTAAGAGCGCGATATGTTAATAAAACAGGGAGGTAAAGGATTGTGGCAAAGGTAGAATTAAAGCAGCCGATCGTCCAGGAGATTTCCGACACAATCAAAGATGCACAGTCTGTCGTTGTTGTGGATTACCGCGGGCTTACTGTTGCCGAGGATACACAGCTGCGCAGACAGCTTCGCGAAGCCGGTATTACTTACAAAGTATACAAGAACACTCTGGTGAAGCGCGCAGTGGAAGGCACAGAGTTCGAGAATCTGACGGATGTTCTCGAGGGACCGAGCGCTTTCGCAGTTTCTACGGATGACGCTACGGCGCCGGCAAGAATTATTGCGCAGTTTGCAAAGAAGGCTCCGAAGCTTGAGATCAAGGCTGGCGTTGTTGAGGGAACCTACTATGATGCGGACGGAATGAAGGTTATCGCAGACATTCCGAACAGAGAGACGCTTCTTTC
>CATJJD010000172.1 GCA_949740385.1 uncultured Lachnospiraceae bacterium | reverse complement strand
GCACACTGGGCTTTGTCTGGGATATTTATCTTGACTGGGGAATCGCGGTAAGGGACTTCCGCGGTATTGCAATGAACCCGGGTGTTGAGATCCCGTCTGAAGAATAGGAGAAGGAGGAGCAGGCATGAGTAAAGCCGCATATTGGCAGAGAGGGGAAGCTCTCGACTATAAAAATGATACGGACACGAAGATTGAAGCGAATACGGTGATTTCCTTTGGCAGTCGTATTGGTGTGGCGGGGACGGACATTCTTCCCGGGGAAGTAGGATCCCTTCATGTTACGGGAGTTTTCGAAATCCCTAAGACGGCATCCGGAGCCATTGAGATGGGGACGGATGTGTATTTTGACGGGAATGGAATCACGGACACAGAAGGTGAGGGGACATCCATGGTGGGTTACGCGGCACAGGCAGCCGCCGCGGCTGACACTGTTATCCTGGTGAAGCTGAACGGTTGATGAGACGGCTTATCGCGATCTCGTCCATCCTGTTTGAAAACCGGAACTATGAACCTGGAGATGAGCTGCCGACGCATGATGCCGGGTTTGTAGAAGCGTGGCTTGAAAACAGGGCAGCAGTGTGGAAAGACAGGGAAGTACCTGAAGGGCAGGCGGTAAAAGCAAGACAGGCAACAGCCCCTGCAGGTCTTTCGGGTGACGCTTACCCTTCCGCTGGTCAGGGGCAGGATCTGGTTGGGAATCCGCCTGCCAGGAAAGCGCGGGGCGCACAGCCGGAGCCGAAAAGGGGAAGGAGGAAAAGCAGTGCATAAGCCGCTGACATTTAAGGAGCTTCTGAGGCAGGATGTGAAAAAGGTATTCCTTAACCCTGGGGAATTCGGAGAGGAACACATAGTCAACGGGAAACCCATGCTGATTATTATTGACGATAATGAACTTACAGAGAGGGAGAAGCGGATGAAGTCGCATATGGACGGTATATACCGGAAACAGACGCTTATCTATGTGAGCGCTCTGGACTATGGTCCTCTCCCCGGAGCAGGTAAGGCCGTTAAGATAGATGGGACACAATTTATCGTGACAGACAGCCTGAATGAAGGCGGTGTGTATTCTATTCATCTGGAGGCAAATAAGAGTTGATAGAGGTTACAATTGACAGGGGTTCCCTGAGGACGATTGAAAGAAAACTGGGGGATATGAAGAACAGGGCCCCGACAGTTTTAAAGAATGCCATTAATCAGACCGCCAGGCAGGCAAGGAAAAGGCTGGGGGCGGAAGCGCAGAAAACGTACACGGTTAAGAACGCCGGCTTTAACAGGGCAATGAAACTTAAGAATGCCACGGTCAGTGAACCGGAAGCGGTGATAAGGGCAAAGGGTGAGCCGATCCCCTTAAAGAACTTTAAGATCTCAAAGGCCGGCGGTGTTGCAAAAGCCCAGGTATTAAAATCGGGGAACCTGAAACCGCTGCAGATAGCTGGCCTGAAAGCCTTCGTAAACAATGTGGCAAGAAAAGGACAGCTGCGGAAAAAAGATACGGCTAAGGGAAAAGCAGGGACACAAGTTACCCATGTGGCAGTGGCCCAGCGGAAAGGCCCCGGCAGGCTTCCGATCAAGACGTTTTTCAGTAATTCCATTCCCGCTATGCTGGGGAATGAAAAGAGAGTATACGGGATCGTTAAGCCGGAAATAGAAAAGATGGTGCAGGAGAACGTGGAAAAGCAGATAAGGAAAGTATTGGAGGGATAGCAGGATATGGTTGCGGCATTATTGCAGGATGACCTTGCGGAAGAGCTGAAGGAGATTTTAAAAGAGTTCAGGCTGAAAAACCCGCAGGGGCAGCTGAGTGAAGTGAACATATTCCAGCAGAACCTTCCGATTCCGGAATCACTTGTGCGGGAAGACATTCCGGAAGAGATGCTGGAGAATGGACTGGCGGAAGATATTACGGCAGAAGATCCGTATCCGTACATTGTGGTCAAGATTGAGGACGGAGAAATTAAAGATGAATCCAGTGCCCAGACAGTGAATACGATTCTGCAGATTGGCGTATTCGAAGATGCTTTTAAGAAGCAGGGGCATAAGGATGTGCTGAATATCATTTCAGACATCTATGAACGGTTTGCCAAGAGGCCTGTCCTGAATGGAAGGTATACGGTGCAGTACCCTATTTTATGGACATTGCAGGAAGAGGAATCATACCCGTACTACTATGGCGGATTATATTTAAGCTGGGAAGTTGCAGCAGTAAGAAGGGAGGATAAGTTTGCATGAGTGAAACAGAAAAGGGCGAAAACGTAAAAAAGGAAGCAGCGCCAAAAGCAGCACGCAAAAAGAAAGAGCAGGAGGGGACAGTTGTTTATGTTGGTCCGGACATTCCTGGGGTTGCAAAGCGGTATGCTGTTTTTAACAACGGGCTTCCGGAGGCATTAGGGGAATTCGTTAAGGACAATCCGATTTATCAACAGCTTATTGTGCCGGTGGTACGCCTGCCGAAGGTGAACGCCGAGCTTGAAAAAGAGAATAGTGTCATGAGTGCTTTATACAGGAGAGCCTGTGAAAAATTGCTTAGGAAGGAGTGAAGCGGAAATGGCTTATAACCATGGTGTGAGAGTACTGGAAAATCCCACAAGTCTTGCTGTGCCGATATTAGGGACGGCCGGACTGCAGGTGGCCGTCGGGGTATCGCCGGTCAATCTGGCAAGTGATCCCTATCATGCTGCCAATGTGGTAAAGCTTGCATACAGTTTTTCGGAGGCATCCGCGGCAGTGGGGTTTTCTGACAACCTGGAGCAATACAATCTGAACCAGAGCATCAGTGCAACATTTAAGAAATTTGCTGTGGCGCCGATTATCCTGATCAATGTCCTGGATCCGAAGAAGCACAAAGCTGATGTTGAAGAGAAAAGCTATGATGTGAAGGACATGCAGGCGGTTGTGGATGTGGAAGGTATGCTGCTTGATAAAGTTGTCGTTAAAAATGAGGAGACTGAGCTTAAGGAAGGGACGGACTATATAGCCGGTTTTGACAGTAAAGGGTATGTCGTGGTCACGCTGCTGGAGAGTGGCAGTGCGGATTCGGCAACAAAACTGAATATTTCCGGCGAGAAGATTGAACCGTCGCTGGTAACGGCAGAAGATATCATCGGGGGTTATGATGCCGCTACGGGGAAAGAGTCCGGGCTGGAACTTATACGCCAAATACATCCGCTTTTTGGTATGGTTCCGGGTATCCTCACTTCCCCTGGGTACTCCAGGGATCCGGCTGTTGCAGCCGTGATGGCGGCGAAATGTTTGAATATAAATGGGATCTTTAAATGTGAATGTATTGTAGACCTTGATTGTACGGCAGCAGGTGCAGTGAAGTATACGGATATCCAGGCGGTGAAAGAAAGATCAAGTTTTGTAAGTTCCCATATGGAACCGGTATGGCCGAAGGTCAGAATCAGGGATGAGGTATACTATTACAGTGCTATTTTTTCAGCTCTGGTTGCCTATATTGACGCATCTAACGATGATGTACCGAACCTGCATATGTCAAACAAGTCACTGCCTATTACCGGGCTTTGCTTGGATGATAAAGAAGGAACTGAGGTGGTTATAGATAAGGAGCAGGCGAATGTAGTCAACAGTTTCGGGGTAGTTACAGCCGTCAATATCAATGGATTCAAGAGCTGGGGAAATAATACGGCGGCTTATCCGGATACGACAGACCCGAAAGACCGTTGGTTCGGGTGCAGGCGCTTTTTCAGCTGGTGGGGGAACAGCTTCATCCTTACCTATTTCAAAAAGGTGGATGACCCGATCAATTACCGCCTGATAGAATCGGTATGTGATGCGGAGAACATACGCGGAAATTCTTATGCGGCCCAGGGGAAGTGTGCGGGCGCCAGGATGGTATATGTCCAGGAGGATAACCCGGAAGAGGATATCTTAAATGGGAAAATTCAATTCCGGCAGTATCTGGCGCCCTATACTCCTGCTGAGGATATCTTAAATATCCTGGAATTTGACCCGTCCATGCTGGCGGCTGCTTTGAGCGGAGGTGAGTGAGATGAATAATATTCCTGAAAAAATAAATGCGTTCAATGTGTACCTTTCCGGGAATATGCTGATCGGGCTATCCGAGGAGGTACCCCTGCCCAGCTTTGAGGGAATCACGGAAACGGTAAGCGGCCCCGGACTTCTGGGCGAGTTTGAGTCTGCGGCCATGGGGCATTTTTCCAGTATGGAGATGGAGATTCCGTTCCGGCAGATGGATGAGGAAGTCTTTAAGCTTGCTGACCAGAGCGCTGCGCTTGACCTTACTCTGCGTGGGTCGATCCAGTTTACCGATGGAGCCACTGGGGCGACTGGCTTTAAACCCATGCGGGTAGTAGTGCGCGGTAAAAATAAGTCCCTTGAAGGAGGAAGCGCAAAGCAGGGTAATGGAACCAAGAGCAAGATAAAGGTGGAAATCCTTTACATCTTAATTGAGATCAGCAATAAGCCCATGGTGGAGCTTGACAAGCTTAATTTTGTATTCAAGGTCAATGGAAAAGACCTGATGGAGAGAGTGAGGAGGATGTGTTGATGGGAAAGGTTACAGATTTAAGGCAGGAGATGAACACGGAATTAGCAGTAATTGGCACGGGGAGCGCTCAGGAAGAGGCAGACAGTCAGTATCTGGTAGTATTCCGGAAGCCTTTTGTTTTTGAGGGTGAGACTTATGAAAGCGTGGATCTGAGCGGACTGGAGGATCTGAGCGCAGCGGATATGATCGCGGCGAATAAGATTATGGAACGTGGCGGAACGGTGAATGTATTGCCGGAGATGTCGCTGGAATATGCATGCATTATTTCTGCCAGGGCAACCAGGATGCCGGTAGAGTTCTTCCGGGCGCTGCCGCCGAAGGAGGCGCTGAAGGTGAAAAACCGTGTGACAAATTTTTTGTACGCCGAGGACTGAAAGCATCCGATGCGCCCGGCATCCGGAAACTTACCATACACTTATCAATCATATTGCGGACAGGTTTGGACAGTTTGGAGAACCTGTCCGTTTTTGATTTGGTTGAGATAGCGGAGGAGGTGACGGAAACCTATGGCAAAAAGTAAGGAAATGGAGATTGCCATAAAGATTGCCGGTAAGGTGGAAAGCTCCTTTAAAAATGCGCTGGGAACAGCAGTTAAGGGACTGGGCACTATTACAAAGGCAGTCGGGGCCGCAACCGCAGCAGCAGCCGGAGTTGTCGCAGCTATGGGAAAAGCTGCGGTGGACGTTGGGATGGAATTTGAGAATGCCATGAGCCAGGTGTCCGCTACCATGCTGATCGACAAGACTACGGAAGAGGGCCGGAAGGCTTTTGAAACACTGGAAAATGCTGCCAGGGAGTGTGGGCGAAGTACTGCCTTTTCCGCTACGGAGGCGGCGGAAGCCTTAAACTACCTTGCCCTTGCGGGATATGATGCAGAGAAGGCGGCGGCAGCGCTGCCGACTGTGCTGAAACTTGCAGGGGCGGGAGCTATGGATCTTGCGTCAGCCAGTGATATGGTGACTGACAGCATGAGCGCTCTGGGGATAGAAGCTACGGAAGAAAACCTTACCCGGTTCTCCGATCAGATGGCCCAGACGGCCAGCAAGGCGAACACCAGTGTAGCACAGCTTGGGGAAGCGATCCTGACGGTTGGCGGGACAGCCAAGGGACTTGCCGGAGGCACTACGGAGTTGAACACAGCACTCGGCATTCTGGCAGATAATGGGTTAAAAGGCGCAGAAGGAGGCACACATCTTCGGAATATCATATTGAGCCTGCAGAATCCTACGGATAAGGCAGCGGAGGCGCTCCAGTCTCTGGGGATTGGCGTATATGATTCAGAAGGTAAGATGCGTGGCCTGAATGAAGTATTTAAGGATCTGCAAAGCGCTATGGACGGTATGAGCAACGCCCAAAGGGATAATATTCTTTCAACGCTGTTTAATAAAACGGACCTTACAGCGGCCAATGCAATGCTGTCAGGTTGTGCAGAGCGATTCGATGAGCTGTCAGCTGCAGTCGAGAACAGTGCCGGGGCGTGTGAAAAGATGTACGCAATACAGCTGGACAACCTGCAGGGTGACATTGATATTTTAAAGTCCGGGCTTTCTGACCTTGGAATCAGTATCTATAAGGACCTGAATGGACCGTTGCGGGAAATGACGCAGCTGGCCGCCTCAATGGTTGAGGAACTAAGCAGCGCTTACCAGGAAGGCGGCATGGAGGGAATGGTCGGTGCAGTAGGCGGATGCCTTGCCAGGGCCGTTGATGTAATAGCGGACTATGCGCCGAATTTGGTAAGCATGGGAGTCAGCCTGATCGGAAGTTTTGTGCAGGGAATAGCCGATAATTCGGGTTCCCTGGCAGATGTTGCGTCACAGGTCCTGACTGTTTTTATAAGAGGGATCTTTACAACCGTCCCTCAGGTAGTGCTTGCAGGGATT
>CATJJD010000171.1 GCA_949740385.1 uncultured Lachnospiraceae bacterium | reverse complement strand
TGAAGGATATACTGCCGGCGGAGATGGAGCTGCGGGACTATGTGGCGCAGGTGATCAAGGAGACGTATCGGAGCTTCGGATTTACCCCCATTGAGACGCCGTGTATGGAAAATATTGCAAACCTGTCGAACCGGCAGGGAGGAGAGAACGAGAAGCTTATTTTTAAGGTGCTAAAGCGCGGGGAGAAGCTGAATCTTTCCGGGGCGAAGGAGGAGGCCGACGTGGTGGACTTTGGGATGCGCTACGACCTGACGGTGCCTCTTGCGCGGTATTACGCCAACAACGCGGCCTCTCTGCCGTCGCCCTTTAAGGCGCTGCAGATCGGAAACGTGTGGCGTGCCGATCGTCCTCAGAGAGGAAGATACCGCCAGTTTACCCAGTGCGACATCGATATTTTCGGGGAGCCGGGCAATCTGGCGGAGATCGAGCTCATTACGGCAACCACGGCAACCATCGGAAAGCTTGGCTTTCGAAACTTTGAGATCCGCATCAACGAGCGGCGGATTTTAAAAAGCATGGCGGCCTGCAGCGGCTTTTCGGAGGAGGATTACGACAGCGTCTTCATCATACTGGACAAGATGGACAAGATCGGAAAAGAGGGCGTCAGGGAGGAGCTTTTGAAGAATCAGTACCCGAAGGAGGCGGTGGACCGGTACCTGGGGCTGTTTGCGCTTCTGGAGGATAAGAGGGACGTGGAGGCCGGTGTGACCTTTCTTGCGGAGACGCTCGGAGATTACCTGGAAAAAGAAGTGGCTTTGAATCTGAAGGAGATTGCGGCGGCGGTGAACGCGGCGAAGGAGGCGGAATTTTCCCTGGTCTTCGACCCGACGCTTGTGCGGGGCATGAGCTATTACACCGGAACGATCTTTGAGATTTCCATGCCGGAGCTTGGGGCGGCCTGCGGCGGCGGCGGGCGCTATGATAAGATGGTTGGAAGCTTCACCGGAAACGACGTGCCCGCCTGCGGTTTTTCCATCGGGTTTGAGCGGATTATACTGCTGCTTATGGAGAGCGGCTTTCAGATTCCGGACCGGCCGAAGCGCGCAGCGTACCTGGTGGAGAAAAACTATCCGGCAGAGCGGCTGACGGAGCTGATGCAAAAGGCAAAGGAGGAGCGGGCCGGCGGAAAGCAGGTGCTTGTGGTGCGCATGAACAAAAATAAAAAGTTCCAGAAGGAGCAGCTGGCAAAAGAGGGGTACGAGGAGATTGTGGAGTACTTCTGTAAATAAGACAAAAAGGAGAGCAGGAAACAATGATACAGTCCAGAACGCATAACTGTAATGAGCTGCGCATTGATAACGCAGGCGAAAATGTGACGATTGTCGGATGGTACGAGAACATGCGAAAGGTCAGCAAAAATCTCGGATTTCTGATTTTGCGGGATTTCTACGGCACGACGCAGGTGGTTGTGGAGACGGAGGAGATGATGGCGGCCCTGGACAGCGTGAACAAGGAGTCCACGCTGCGCATTGAGGGGACAGTCAGGGAACGCTCCAGCAAGAACCCGGAGCTGCCGACGGGAGAGATCGAGGTTGTACCGGAACGGATCGAGGTACTCGGCAGATGCATCTACAACGCTCTGCCGTTTGAGATCAGCCAGTCGCGGGAGGCGGACGAAAATGCCCGCCTGAAATACCGATATCTGGATCTGCGCAATCCTTCGATGAAAAACAATATCGTTCTGCGGAGCAAAATTGTGGCGGAGCTGCGGCGGAGGATGAACGAGCTGGATTTCATGGAGATCACGACGCCGATTCTGACCTGCTCGTCCCCGGAGGGCGCAAGAGACTACCTGGTTCCGGCGAGAAATCATCCGGGACGCTTCTACGCGCTGCCCCAGGCGCCGCAGCAGTTTAAGCAGATACTGATGGCGTCCGGCTTCGACCGCTATTTCCAGATTGCGCCGTGCTTTCGGGACGAGGACGCCCGGGCGGACCGCTCGCCGGGAGAGTTCTATCAGCTTGACATGGAGATGGCGTTCGCAACCCAGGAGGATGTGTTCGCTGTCATCGAGGAGGTGCTCCCGCCGATCTTCGAGAAATACGGCATTTACCAGGCGGCGTCCGCTGCGCCGTTTGTGCGGATTCCGTATCTGGAGGCCATGGACCGGTACGGCTCGGACAAGCCGGATCTGCGTATCGACCTGACGCTCTCCGACGCCACCGCCGTGATGGCGGACTGCGGCTTTGAGCCATTTGCGGGGCAGACCGTAAAAGCCGTTGTAGTGGAGGGCTTTGGGGCCACGCGCAAGGTGATCGACGGCATCTGTGCGGAGGTTGAGGTTCAGACCGCAAACAAAGCCTACTGGTTCCGGCTGGATGAAAACGGCGAGCTTGTCGGCGGTATTTCCAAGTTCTTAAAGGACCGGAAGGATGCGGTGATCGCACAGCTGGGCTTAAAGCCGGGAGATTTCGTCGGCCTTGCAGCCGGAAAGAAGCTAAGTGCGCAAAAGACCGCCGGCGTGCTGCGGAAGCTTCTTGGCGCTGCGGACGAAAAGCACATGAAGAAGGACTGCTATGAGTTCTGCTGGATCGTGGACTTCCCGATGTACGAGATCGGCGAGGAGTCCGGCGCTCTGGAATTCTGCCACAACCCGTTCTCCATGCCGCAGGGAGGCCTTGCTGCCCTGGAGAAGGAAGATCCGCTTTCGATTCTCGCCTACCAGTACGATCTGGTGTGCAACGGCGTGGAGCTGTCCTCCGGTGCGGTTCGAAACCACGACCCGCAGATTATGATCCGGGCCTTTGAGCTGGTGGGCCTTGGCGAGGAGGACGTGAAGGCGAAGTTCCCGGCCATGTACAGTGCGTTCTGTTACGGAGCGCCGCCTCACGCGGGCATCGCGCCGGGCGTGGACCGAATGGTTATGCTGATCTGCGGGGAAGAGAGCATCCGGGAGATTATTCCGTTCCCGATGAACAAGAACGCGATGGAC
>CATJJD010000170.1 GCA_949740385.1 uncultured Lachnospiraceae bacterium | reverse complement strand
GGCAATCTCTGATTGACGGCACTTTTGCTCGCTGCCTCTGCGCGCAGTACAATAAGCGTTCTTTGCTTATTGTACCACAGAACTCGCCGGCTCGCCTGTTGGAGTTCCCCCAAGCCCCGGACTGCCCGCCTGCGCGTGCTGTCGAACACACCTTCCTGCGTGGCTTTTCGCTCCCTTCGGTCACTTTCATCTGCACATCCGCGCAGGTGAGGGGCAGCGCATTTTGCGCCGTCAGGAGATTTCTGAACCTTTCCCTGTTCCGCCTTTTGTAATGGCGTTGTCAAACGTAAAGCCCATCGCCTCCGACTTTTTCGCGCTCTTATTAAACGCCGTCATCTTCTCTCCCAGCTCCGGAGCGCTGTCCTTCCACTCGCCGCCGATGTAAGTGTTCGGCCAGATCCAGGTCATCTGCGGATGGCAGGTGCAGGCAGCCATATCCTGTCCGTCCAAAAAGGTGTATATCCTTCCGGTAAGCGATCGCCCTGGTCGCCGCAAAATCCTTCTGCCCGGCGATGCCGTAAAGATTTCCGCCAATCCTTCCGGCATTTAAAAATTCCTCGTCATAGTAGACCGCAATGTCTTTGCCGTACTCCGCGTACAGCTCGTCCAGCTCCAGAAACGCCCCCTGAGAAACGCCAGCGGATACGCCGCCCATGTTTACCATCAGATCCACCGGCTCGCTCCCGCTCAAAAGCAGGTTGTACTGCTCGAACCACTGCCCGATGTCCAGAACCGTCAGTTGACCTCCACACCGATTTTCTCTCTGCTGATACCGTTGATCGCATCCTGCACGGCTTTATAGTCCGAGGTATTTCCGATTCCCATCGGGTACATGTTGATCGTTTTGATCCCGTCCTCTGTGCGCTCCGTACCGGCCCCGTTGTCTGCGCTTTTGCCATTTCCGCCGCCCCCGCCGCAGCCGGACAGCACTCCGGACAACAGCGCCGCCGTAAGCAGCAAACTCATCGCTCTTTTTTTTCATATCCTTCCTCCCTCGTGATCTTTGATACGGATATTATAGACGATCTCCGGAAGGGACTCCATAAATATTCCGCTGTCTGCGTTGCACTTTTCCGTCCGGATTGCGGTTTTGCGCATCGGGGGAATATGGAGACACAAAAATGGAAGCGGCGTTCCTGTTCTCCCTGTACAGGGACAAAGAAACGCCGCTTCTGCTTCGTGTTCAGTGTTCAGTGTTCTATCTCAATGCTGTGTGCCGGCGGCCGGACCGGCAGGGCTACAGGCGGCATGGCAAAGTAATCTGTGCCGTCAGAATATACATTCCAGTCAGGCTGACGCCAGAAAAGAGAACAGAGAAATACCGCATTTTCGCTCCGCGCCTCACAGCAGCTCCTTCAGACATCCCCGGATGCCCCGGCGCGCCCACTCCCCCTGCATCTTCCCATACTGAAAATCATAGCGGAAAACCTCCGCCGCCATAATCGACAGAATATACATGCGGTAAAGCTGATACCGTCTCGCATCCGCTTCGGTATATGATTTTTTTCCGGCCGCGCGCATATATGCCTGCAGAAATGCTTCCTCCCGGCGAATATCGTCGGCGTAAATAAAAGCGGACGGAAAATCGCCCAGAGGATCTCCCCAGAAGGCTCGCTCCAGATCAATGATTCCCTCAAGCCGGTATTCCCCGTCTGTCTTCTTTACAAACACATTGCCCTCGTGACAGTCAAAATTCACCAGAGCAGGCTCCGAAAGCTCCCGCAGGCAGTCCGCGTTTTGCTCCAGCGCCTGCCGGATTTCATTCTCGGGAAACTGGATTTTTTGCTCCGCGGCATCCCGAAAAAGCTGCTCGAACATATGGAAAAACGCCTCCTCCCAGGTGGCAAACTGCTGCGCTTTCTCCTGCGTGAAATAGCCGTAATAGGGCCCCTTTATTGTGTGAAGCATGGCCAGACAGCCGGCAAGCTCCTCCATAATCCGGTTTCGGTTGTCCTTTCCCATTTCTTTTGACACGGATGACAGCGGGACGCCCTCAAAAGCCGTCATAAAAAAATAATTGCTGTTCAGCCGTGTTTTACTGAAATCGTGGGCCAGCACGGCGGGAACCGGCACGCGGGTCTGCTCCCGCACCATCTCAAGGCACGCAAGCTCCGTGGGCATCACGTCCTTCTCGTAGGTCAAAAGAGGCGTTCCCGGTACCACCCCTGCCTTTAGCACAATCGTATCCTGCTCTTTTTTCCGCTCCATCCGGTAGATGGCGTTGAACATCCCGCCCTCTGCCTCCTCAATGTGCGACACCTCGCATGTGTCTCCGAAGGAAAACCGGACCAGTTCCCGAATTTTCTGCTCGGTCAGACGATTTTTTGTTCTGCTCTTCATAGTATCCTCCGCAATCAGTACCTGTTTACCCGTATTATAGCAGAAAAACGGCGGCCGGACATATCCTCGCCCGACTCTGTTTATTTCCCGGCCCGAACAGCTTACTGCTTTAAGAGCCTCCGGTATGCGGCGGGTGTCATGCCGTAAAGCGCCAGAAACTGCTTGTGAAGTCCGGACGCATTGGCGTATCCCAGCTCATCCGCAATGAGCGCCACCGGCGCGTCGCTCTCCAGGAGCAGTTCCCTGGCCCGCTCCATTTTCAGCGCCACCACTGCCTCCACAAAGCTCTGCCCGGTCTGACGCCTGACCAGACGCGCCGCATAAGCTTTGCTGTATCCGATGAACGAGGCAAAACCGTCCAGCGTTGCAGAAGCGCCGTTTTGGGCCACATATGCCGAAAGCGCATTCTGTACGGCGGAGGATGAAAACACCGGCCCCCGCACAAGCTCAACAAACAGAAGCGAAAGATAATTATCTACGGCCCGCTCCCAGAATGCCTGGCGGCGGCAGCTCTCCTCAAGAAGCATTGAAATCAGAAATTCCGTCTCCGGCGTACCTGACGAAAAAGCCCGGATACCGTCAGACCATTCCTGCACTGGCATATCCAAAAAAATATTGCCCGCAGCTTTTTCAAACATCGCCTCCGGAATCGTAAACTTCAGTATCATATCGTCTTTTTTGCATCTGGACATGCAGTGAATGATGCCGGGGCGCAGAAGACACGCCTGCCCTTTTTGCAGAACAGGCGGACCGCAGACATTCTCAAATTCCTGTGTGCAGCTTCCCTTAAGAACATAGATCAGCTCGCAGAAATCATGGGTGTGGAAATACGGAATCTGACAGCGGGTGTGCTTGTGAACGGAAAACACATCGCCCGTCCGGACCGGCGGCTTTTTGAAAATATGCGCCGGAAATGCGGGACGCTCAAAAGAGCGGAAATTTTGGGCGCCGCATGCTTCGGCATCGGAAATCCGGACCGCTTCCAGCAGGCGCGCACTGTCCGCAAAATCTCTGTGTATCATTGCAAGCCACAGGGATCTGGTTCGATAGATAACGGACTCCTCCCGCTCCTGCCGCTCCAGAATGTCATAAAACTGTCTGTTCATACGATTCTGTCTGCCTTTCTCTCAAAGATTTCACTTTCCGCTCCGTGATACAGTCCGACGCCGCAGCCGCCCCGCACAAAAGCGGAGAATAAGCATCACAGTTTCTGCTGTTTTGCCGCGCAGCCTCCGGGCTCTCGTTTGCATAGCAGTAGCGGCAGCCGTTTCTGCACGTATTGTAAGCACCGATCTCAATGCTCTCCATACAGCCGCAGGCCTCTCTCTGGTTCCGGTCCCTGACGGCACGCAGGCGGCAGCCTGTAATTTTTTCAATCAGCGCCCGGTCTATGCAGCTGTTATGCTCGATCCCGACCGACGACAAATCCAGCGCTTCCGCACATGTGTATATTTTCATGCCATTACTGCCTGCAATGGATGAAAGCGCCCCCGCAAATGCCGTCAGATCAGCCTTTTGCAGAAAATAAGCGTGCAGCGCGTCCATCTCTCTTTTGTTCTTCCGGTACAGATCCACAAAGCTGATCACACACCGAAATGTGCGCCCCCGCAGCGCCGACGCAATCTGCTCAAACGCCCGCAGATGATACGCGGGACTGTAGCGGTCGGTAAATATAATCGGATCGTACCGCCATATCACTCTCTCACTGCCGATTCGATCCGACAGCTTCTGAAAAACCGGAATCATTTCCTTCTTTTTGTGGGGGACAAAGGGCTCCATATCCCGGCCAAAACCAGTCAGTGTAAACTGAAAATAATACGCATAATCCGAAAGCTCCCCCAGCCGCTCAAGCATCGGCCCCGGATTTTTCGTCCAGAAAACAATGCAGTCCACAGCGTCGGGGGACAGCACAATTTTGCTGATCCGCCGCGGATTAAAGGGATTCCGGACGTACAGCCAGCCCTCCTTAAGCCGGTTTAAAAACCAGTCGGAATAATAGTTTGGAATATCGGTTCTTCGACTCGCACTTAAAATCATGGTATCATTCCTTTCGCCTTTTCCGACTGCAGAGCCTCTGTCACTGTTTCTACGCAAGTATATCACATTTTAAATGCGCCGTCTACGGATTCGCCGCGCAGCTTTCATCCCTGCCGGCCCTTGTTTTCCCGCCGGCAGGGATGTATAATCTAAAAAAGGAGGCAGCCCCATGAAAACAATTTTGATTGCAGACGACAACGAACAGATTGGCTGAAAGCAGCGGAAAAAACACATTAACCAAAAGCAGCCTCTGCATTTCCCTGGACCGCTATCAGGTTACGGTGAACGGCACAGAGGTGAGCCTCACCAAAAAAGAGATTGAGATTCTCTGGCTCCTTGCGTCCCGCGCGGGAACCGTTTTCACAAGAAATCAGATTCTGGATTCCGTGTGGGGATACGACTACTACGGCGACGACCGGACGGTGGACACTCACATCCGGCGCATGCGCTCCAAGCTGGAAAAATACGGCCATCCGGGCTGGGAAATCGCAACGGTCCGCGGCGTCGGCTACAAATTCGAGGTGCGGGATGAATAAAATTGCAGGAAAACTGTTTCGCTATTTTTCGTCGCTGCTGCTTATTTTTGCGGTCACCGCCTTTGCGGGCTTCTCCCTTGTGCTCTCCTTCTACACACACCAGAGCCATGCACGCGAGCTCAAAAAGCGTGCAAAGACCATCGCGGAGCAGATCGGAGAATTTCTGGACACAAAGGGGCCCGGGCAGGGGCGTGGAGCCTACCTGCGGTTTCTGGACGACATCGCCATGGCGGACGCGTACGTCATTGACCCGGAGGGCGAACCATTCGCCTTCGGGCGGTCCATTTCCCGCCCGCCGACCGACATGGCAGCAGCCTTTGCCTTACGGATTTTTTCTGAGGGCGGCTGCGTCCAGGCGCTGGAACAGGATGAAAACGGCAGAGAGGTGTTTCTGAGCGGAGCGCCGGTCACGGACGGCGGACAGACCGTGGCCGCAGTCGTCATAACGGATACGGCAGGAGCCGACACAAAAGGGCTTATGCCCGCTGTCTCCGTCCTGGCCTGCTGTCTTTCTGCCGCTCTTCTTCTCTCCGGCGTCCTGTCGGTTTTCATGTCCCGGCATTTTGTACTGCCGATTCAGAAGCTGGCGCGCACGGCAAAGGAGCTGGCCGGCGGCAATTATCAGGCCTCCACCGACGTGCACGATAAAACCGAGCTGGGGGAGCTGGCCGGTGAGATGGATTTTCTGGCCAGGAGGCTGGATGATGCCCGTAAGGAAAGCATCCGGCTGGAGCAGATGCAAAAGGACTACATATCCAACATTTCCCACGAGCTGCGGACGCCGGTCACGGTCATTCGCAGCTCCCTGGAGGCGGTCTGCGACGGCGTCGTTACGGGAGAGAAGGCGGCGGAATACCAAAGGCAGGTGCTTTCGGAGAGCATTTCCCTGCAGCGGCTCGTCAACGACATGCTGGAGCTCTCCCGGCTGCAGAACAAGGATTTTCCGATTGAGAAAACGGACATGAATCTTCTGATGGCCCTGGAGGACGCTCTGCGGGCGGTCCGTGTACTGGCCGCGGAGAAATCCATCTCCGTCACCTGCGAAAGGCCTCAGACGGATCTGCCCTTCTTCGGCGACTACGGCAGACTGCGCCAGATGTTTGTGGCGGCGCTCGACAATGCCATCAAATACTCCCCCGCCGGGGCGCCGGTTCTGGTCCGCGCAAAAACGGCTCAGGATTCCGCCGAAATTGCCATTCAGGACAGAGGCTGCGGCATTCCGCCGGAAGATCTTGCGCACATATTCGACCGCTTTTACCGCTCCCGCCCCGGTCAGGAAAAGGGCTCCGGGCTCGGACTTGCCATTATGAAAAACATCGGGGAGCGGCACGGCATCCAGATCCGCATCGAGAGCGAGCCGGAGAAAGGGACCAGCGTCGTATTCTGCGTAAAAACCGGCTCAATGTCTGAAAAATAACCTGGAAATGACGTCAAAATGTCACACAGCCCCGCTATACTGTATTTAAACAAAAGGAACGAGCGAAAGGAGGAACATGAAATGAGGAAAAAAATTATTGTGTTTGTCATGACCGCGGCGGTTTCCCTGAGTCTTGCAATGCCGGTTGCGGCGGCAACGGCTGCGGGCGGATACGGTTACGGCGGCTGCGGGCGCGGGCGCTGTGCGGATGCCGACGGCGACGGTATCTGCGATTATTACGGAGACCGCGGCGGTTACTATGCGGACGAGAACGGCGACGGCATCTGCGACTACTGCACAAACGACGGCAGCGGCCGGCGCTTTGCGGACGAGAACGGCGACGGCATCTGCGATCACTGCGGCGGCCAGTACGTGGATGAGGACGGCGGCATCTGTGACAGCTATGCCGGCGGCGGCAACGGCAGAGGCTGCGGCAGAGGGCGCGGCAACGGCAGAGGACGCAGATAGCTTCTGAATCATTAACACAGGGGGCGGACAACGAATATTTCGGTTCCGCCCCCTGTGTTTTCACCTTCCGCCGTCACCACGGCAGTATTTTCATGATATTTCGCTCAGTTATCCCAGCTTCGCGTCTGCCTTCTGCTGAAATTTCTCCTCGAAGATCACAAACCGCTCGTGCTGCCCTTCGCCGATCAGACCGCATTCGTCAAACGCCTTCACCGAAAAAGTGAGCGCCCGCCCGTCCACCTTAATCAGCTCCGTCTCACAGCGCACCTTCATCCCCACCGGCGTCGCCGCAACATGCGTCACGTTTAAGGCGGTTCCGACAGTTCCGCAGCCCTCGTCCAGCTCCGGCAGCACACTCTCAAAGGAGGTATTCTCCATCAGCGCGATCATGCAGGGTGTCGCAAACACGTCCAGCGCGCCGCTGCACACCGCCCGCGCCGTCTTATCCTCCGTCACTGTGATCTCTTTGTATCCTTTAATTCCTTCTTTCAGCATCGTTTTTCCTCTCTTTCTGTCCTCAGATTTTATACAAGCTTTATCTGCTTCCAGGCACCCTGCCGGTACCTGAAAAACGCAAGCGCAAGCCCCACCGTCCATCCGATCGGGTTCGCCCACATAATAATCATCCCTGCCGTCGCGTCCGCGAAAATGTAGGTGAGCAGCACACGGGTCGCAAGGTTCACAAGGGTGATTCCCATAAACCACCCCATATCTCCGGCGCCGCGCAGCACCGCGTTCGTGACGTTCATCGCCCCCATAATAAAGTAGAACATGGAAACGACACCGATGTACTGTACGCCCACCGCGATGGAGGCAGCGTCCGTCGCGGCGTCCATAAAGGAGGCCACAGACACGTCGCCGAAGAAAAACATCATAACGCCGATAAACAGGCCGATTCCCGTCGCCATGACAAGCCCCACATGATAGCCCTGCCTGGCGCGCTCCGGCTTTTTTGCCCCCATGTTCTGGGCCACGAAGGTGGAGACGGCGTTTCCCGCATTGACCATCGGCACAATGGCGATGCCGTCGATGCGCACCGCGGCTGTGTAACCCGCAAGAAACACCGAGCCGAAGCGGTTGACCACCGACTGAATCAGAACCATGCCGATGGATACCATGGACTGCTGCACGATGGTCGGAATCGCTGTTTTTGTCATGCCAAGAAGCAGTCCGCCGTCAAAACGCCGGTAGCCTTCCGTCTGTATATGGGCCAGCTTGTACGACAAAACGCCAAAGGACAGCGCCGCCGACACCGCCTGGGCAATCAGAGTCGCAACGGCCGCCCCCGCCACGCCAAGCCCGAATTTCCCGACGAACAGCAGGTCCAGACCGATGTTTAAGGCAGACGAAAAAATAAGAAAATACAGCGGCTTTCTCGAATCTCCCAGCGCGTTGAACACTGCGGAGAATGCGTTGTAGAGAAACAGAAAGAAAAAGCCGTAAAAATATATATTCAGATACGACAGCGCCTGTCCGAAAATATCCGCAGGCGTTCCCATCAGATGCAGAATTCCTTTGCTGAGCAGCCTTCCCGCCGCCGTCAGAATGAGAGACAGCACGAGTATGGCCAAAAGCGCCGTGGAGATGGCTGACTTCATTTCCGAAAGCCTGCCCGCCCCGAAAAGCTGGGAGATTACCACGGAGCAGCCGATACCGGTTCCGATTGCCACCATGACAAAAAGCATTGTGATGGCGTTGGATGCGCCGACCGCCGCCAGCGCGTCGGCGCCCACCAGCTTTCCCACGATCATCGAGTCCACCAGATTATAAAACTGCTGAAACAGGTTGCCGAGAATCATCGGCACCGCGAAAGCCAGAAGCACCCGCGCGGGCTTTCCCTCCGTCATGCTGCCCCGCATTTTTTGCGGCGGCTTCGGCCCCTTTGCCGACTCCATATATTCCCTCACCTCTTCGCCGTATGCTTCGCGTCTCATTTTTCCCCTCTGTCCGTTTCCCGTCCCGGCAGCCTGCGCTTCCCGATTCGATTCTGTCTTTTCCGCTCGTATTTCCACACTTAAAGATACCATTCTTTTCCGGCAAATTCAAGCACGTTTGCGCGCGAACCCGGCCGGCACATTCCGCCGGTGCCGAACCCGAAGTATCCGGCACTGTTTTACATTTTTTTGTACCCATGCTTTCCGCTCCGCAAAACCGTACAGAAAACCTTTCCCTCTGAGATAACTATACCAGAAACGGAACCCGCAGACAATGCGGTTTTACTGACTTTTTTATTTTTCTCTATGGCAATTTAACGGTTACGCTCCCACGCAAAATATGCTATAATCAGAAAATACCATAACCTGAGCACAGAGGAGCGCGAAAAATGAATTACCGATACCTGGACATGGAAACATTCCCGAGAAAAAACCATTTTGCATACTTTGACAGCCTTTCATACCCCTACACCGGCGTCACGGTAAACGTGGATATTACCGAATTAAAGGAGACCATAAAGGCCCGCCGTCTGCCCTTCTTTCTGACCGTCTGCTACTGCGTGTCCCGGGCGGCCAACCGGGTTCCCCAGTTCCGGCAGCGTATTCTTAACCACCGGATCGTGGAGTTCGACAGCTGCCGCACCTCCCACACAGTGGCGCTTTCGGACGGCACATACTGCTACTGCGATTTAAACAGCGATCTTCCCTTTGAGCAGTACATCCGCTACGCCGCACAGGAGCAGGAAAACGCGAAAAAGGCCGGCTCCATAGAGGAGAGCGGGACGGATGCGCTGGAAAAAATTTTTATTTCCACCGTGCCCTGGCTGACCTACACGGCGCTGGTGAATCCTGTGCCGTTCCCGGCGGACAGCAACCCGAGAATTACCTGGGGAAAATATTTTGCGCAGGATGACAAAACACTGCTCCCCCTGTCCGTGCTCTGCCATCACGCCCTGGTGGACGGCCTGCACATCGCCGCCTTTTACGATCAGCTGGACGACCAGATTTGCCAAACGGCATCTTCTTTCCAGTAAAGAAGCCTTCCCGCAAACGGAAACAGCGAAGGCTTTCGACAGTTTATAAATATTTTAGAATCTCTCAAATCCAGTGTTTTCAGGGCCTGCCGCAATTTTGCTAGCACTCACTTTGATTGAGTGCTAATTTTTTGTTGACTTTTTTCTCCACTCGCGCTATGATGCTTTTATGAAAAAACAGACGGCAGACATTGCCCATAAGAATACAAAGTCACGCAAATCAAGTACACAAAAAGGAGATGCAAGCATTATGGAAAACAAACACGGCAATCTTTCAATCGACAGCGACAACCTCTTTCCCATTATCAAAAAGTGGCTGTACTCCGACCACGACATTTTCTATCGCGAGCTGATTTCCAACGGCTGCGATGCCATCACCAAGCTGAAAAAGCTCGACATGATGGGCGAGTACACCCTCCCGGCCGACTTTAAGGCCAAAATCCAGATCATCGTAAACCCGGAGGAGAAGACGATAAAATTCATCGACAACGGGCTTGGAATGACGGCCGACGAGGTGGAGGAGTACATCAACCGCATCGCCTTTTCCGGCGCGACGGATTTTATCGAAAAATATAAGGACAAGTCCAACGACGACCAAATCATCGGCCATTTCGGACTCGGCTTCTACTCCGCGTTCATGGTTGCAGACGAGGTGACCATCGACTCACTCTCCTACAAAGAGGGGGCAGCCGCAGTACACTGGTCCTGCGACGGCGGCACGGAATTTGACATGACAGACGGCAGCCGCACCGAGATCGGTACCGAAATTACGCTGCACTTAAATGAAGACTGCCTGGAGTTCGCCAACGAGTACCGGGCGAGGGAGGTTGTGGAAAAATACTGCTCCTTCATGCCGACGGAAATCTACCTCTCCAAAGCCAACGCGCCGGAGGAGTACGAGACCATCGACAAAGAGGACCGACTGGACACCGACACGGTAATCGAGGAGATCCACGAGGAGGCAAAGACCGAGGAGAAGGAGAACGAGGACGGCACAAAGGAAACCGTAGAAATCTCCCCTGCAAAAGACCGCTTAAAGATTGTAAAGCGCCCGGTTCCGCTCAACGACATTCATCCGCTGTGGGCGAAGAACCCGAGCGAGTGCAGCGAGGAGGACTACAAAGCATTTTACCGCAAGGTATTCCTTGACTACAAGGAGCCGCTGTTTTGGATTCACCTGAACATGGACTACCCGTTTAATCTGAAGGGAATCCTCTACTTCCCGAAGATCAACACCGAGTACGACTCCATCGAGGGAACCATCAAGCTGTACAACAACCAGGTGTTTATCGCAGACAACATAAAGGAAGTGATCCCGGAATTTCTGATGCTCTTAAAGGGTGTGATCGACTGCCCGGACCTGCCGCTGAACGTATCCCGCTCCGCACTGCAGAACGACGGCTTTGTGAAAAAAATATCCGAGTACATCACAAAGAAGGTGGCGGACAGACTCATCGGCATGTGCAAGACCGAGAAGGAATCCTACGAGAAATACTGGGACGACATCAGCCCGTTCATCAAGTACGGCTGCTTAAAGGACGAAAAGTTCTGCGACAAGATCAACCACTACATCCTGTTTAAGGATATCAACGACAAATATCAGACACTGCCGGAGCTTCTCGCACCGGTGGAGGAGAAAAAAGAGGACGAAGAAAACGGCGAAGAGACCACCGTCGAGAACTCCGTGGAGGAGGCCGAGGCGAACGACGCGGACGCAGCCGCAGACGAGCCGAAGGAACCGGAGCGCAGCATTGTCTACTATGTGACCGACGCAAACCAGCAGGGCCAGTACATCAGGCTGTTCAAAGAGCAGGGCATGAACGCGGTCATCCTGGACCACAACATCGACACCTCCTTCATCACGCAGCTTGAGCAGCGCAACGAGCACTATCAGTTCATGCGCATCGACGCCGACCTTACCGGGGCATTAAAGTCCGACGAGACGGCAGACCTAACCGAGTCCGAGAACACCCTCTCCGAGGTATTCAAAGGCGCCATCGGAAACGACAGGCTCACCGTCAAAGCAGAAGCGCTCAAAAACGAGGAGGTTGCATCCGTCCTCACCCTCTCCGAGCAGGGAAGACGTATGCAGGACATGATGAAAATGTACGCCATGGGCGGCATGGGCAGTATGGACACAAACATGTTTGCGGCAGACCAGACGCTCACCTTAAATGTCAACCACGCCCTCGTGAAATACATTCTCGAAAACAGGGACTCCGAGCACGTTCCGATGTTTGCGGAGCAGCTCTACGATCTGGCGCTGATCGGCAACCAGCCGCTCTCACCGGACGCAATGGCAAAATTTGTAAAGAGAAGCAACGATATTATGATTCTTCTGACAAAATAAGTACAGACGCCGGTACCGGCAGGCTGTGGTTTACATACCGCAGTCTGCCGGTGTTTTCGGTTTATAACAGATTCCGACTCCGCCGGCTCCGTCACTGCCCGTGCTCCTTCCGATACTCCTTCGGCGTCAGCCCCGTCCGGCTCTTGAACACCTTGGAAAAATAGGAAAAATTGTCATACCCGCACTTCACCGCAACCATATTGACCGGAACGTCCGAGTGCTGCAGATACTCCAGTGCCCGCTCCATCCTGCGCTCCTGAATATAGTTTCCGATGGACTCCCCGGTCTTTTTCTTGAAAATCCGTGCCAGGTAATCCGCATTCAGATAGACCGACTCCGCCAGACTCTCCCTTGTCATCTCGCACTCGAGATTTTCGTTAATGTAAGCGACCACCTCGTCCACAATGGATTTCTCCCCGGTGTTCTCCCGCAGCAGCCGCTCCGCGATGCCGATCATCTGGGCAATGCAGTCTCTGGCGCAGCCCACGTTGATCCTGCCCCGCCGCAGAAAATTGCCGGCAAACAAAAGCGCGTCCTTCTCGTAAGCCGACACTCCCTTTTTGCTCAGCTCCATATAGCACATGTGCTCAATGTCCAGAATCAGCCGCTGCAGATTCCCCGGACTGATCCGGTTTTCCCGCTGCATCTGTCCCATATACTCATTCAGATAATTCTCCAAAAGCCCCTTCTGTCCGTCGGCAAAATAACGCGCCAGCCGCTTCATATCCGGGCTTTTGTATTCCCCGTGCATCTGCATGTAATCCCGCACAGGAAACACCTCAGCCGCCTCCACAACGCTGTGCCGGACAAAATGCTCAAGCCTTCGAAACGCCTCGGGAAAATCGCATATGCGCTCGCTTTCCGTGACATAAGCCCCCGCCTGCTCCCCGTATTTCTCCAAAAGCAGCGCAAAGAAATCCCCGCAGACCGCCTCAATCCCTTCCTCGTCCGCCCCAAAAAACGTCTCCCGCACAACCGCACACATGTGCCCCGGCGCTGCGGCAAACACAACCTCCGTTTCAATCCCCCGCGCCGAAAAGCAGCCGGTCAGGAGAGACTTGATTTTCCACTCCTCCATCCCGGACATGGAATCGTCCGGCAGATCCGTCTGACCTTCAAAAACCCGGAACATAAACAGCCGGATGCGGTCGTCGGACCGGTAATCCACCTCGTACATATCCGACGCATCCACCGGCTGATCCCGCACCATATCCAGGAAAAAATACTCCTTTCGCTTTTTTTCGGAAGCAATCCAGAGGTTGCTGTAGTGCACGTTGCTCACCGCCTCAAGCGCCCGCCTCTCCTTCTCCATCGCCTCCTCAATCAGCCTCGTCAGCTCCGCGTAGTCGATGGGCTTTAAGGCATAGGCCGAGCAGTTGTACTGGAGCGCCTGCCTGGCATAGTCAAATTCCGCATACATCGTCAGAAGAATCTCCTGGATAATCAGCTTCTGCTCCCGCACCCACGCCAGAAGCACAAAGCCGTTCTCCTTCGGCATCTCAATGTCGCTGATTAAAATATGTATCTCCTCGTCCGAAAGAAGCTTCTTCGCCCGCTCCACACTGTAGGCATAGTACACCTTCCCGATGCCGATGCTTCCCCAGGGAACACTCCTTCTGAGAGCCTCCACCACATAGACGTCATCATCCACAATCAACACATTCATTCCGCTCTCTCCTCAAAAATCATTTCTGCCGGCTCCTGTTTTCTCTCTTCCTCTGTTACGAGCGGAAAGCGGATCACCACCCGGGCCCCGCCGCCGCAGCGGTTCCCGAACCAGATCGTCCCGCTGTCGGGAAAACACATCTGTATCCGGCTTCTGGCGTTCATAATGCCGATCCGGTGCCCCTCCTCGCATATGTCCTCCCCCCGGTTTAAGCGGCGCAGCATCTCCTCGTCGAAGCCGTCCCCGGTATCCTCCACACACAGACACACCGTCTGCCCGTCTCTCTTTCCCGTGATTGTAAGCTGAATTTCCCGCTCCCAGTCCACCGTGTGCTTTAGCGCATTCTCAACAAAGGTCTGCAGCACAAGGCACGGCATCCTGGCATCTGTCACCGCAGGGTCCACCGCAATCCGGTACGAAAAGCCCTCCTGATAGCGGATCTTTTGAATCTCCAGATATTTCTCGATGTGGGTCAGCTCGTCCTTCACCCGCACCATCTCGTCCGCGTTGTGAAACACATACCGCAGATATACCGAGATGCAGCCGATCAGGCTCTGAATCTCCTGATACCGGTGCATCTGCGCCATGCTGAACAGTATATTCAGACAGTTCAGATAAAAATGAGGCTGAATCTGCAGGCTCAGAAATTCCATCCGCAGCTTCTGCTGCTCCAGCGTCTTTTCGTAGATGGCGATTCTCAGATTTTTAATCCGCCCCACAAGCTCCCTCATAATGTCCGACGCCTCCTCCAGCTCCTTCATCTGATAATGGGTCTTTTCATCGTAGATCTCATCCCTCCGTATCTCCGCAAGCCCCTCGTTGAAGCGCAGAATCGGCCGAAGAATCGACCGGTTCACAAGATAGAGAAATCCCGTCACAAGGAAAATGACCACAAAGAGCATTCCCCCCAGAAAAATCTGAATCTGCAGGCTTTCATTCTGATGATTGTAGCCGTCGATGCGAAGCCCGACCCTTATCCGGTCCGCGAAGCTGCCGCAGATAATCAGATCGCTGCCGTAGAGCCCCGGTTCCCAGGAAAGCGTTTCCGCAGACACCCCCCCGTCCGTCCAGACGCGGAAACGGTAATCCTCCCCGTAAACCGGTTTTCCCAGATATTCAAAAAGACTGCCCAGGTGAATAAAGCATGTTAAGGTGATTTCATTTTTCTGCACAAAATCCACAAGATACGTCTCGCCGGCAAGCTGCATCAGCTGCCAGCCCACCTCGTAGTCGCGCTCCTTAATCCGCTCCACAAGCTCCGGGTGAATCCGCACCGCCCCCTCAAACTCCGTGACTTTCGTGCTGCTGGCCATCTCGATACCGCTCTCTCTGCAGTACAGATAAAAGCCCATGCGGTAGCTGACGCTCTCCTTCCAGTTGCCGAGCAGCATATTCACCCGCTTGATCGTGCGGTAGTTGGGCAGCGACAGATTCCACTTGTCCTCCTCTGCCAGCAAAAGATCCAGATCATTGTCGCTGGCAAGCTCCGATACCATCATCATGTGGATCATGGAGAGTCTCTCGCCGACCTCCGCAATGTCCATATAAAACACCTCCTCCTGCTGCCTTCTCGTATTCCGGTTCACCTGGTGAAAGGTCAGCGTTGTGATGGCAAAATTTACCGCCACAATCACCACAAGAAACACCGACATCCAGGAAATCATTTTGGACAGATTCCGCTCCTTCATCCCATCTCCAATCTCTCATCCTCTGACACGCAAAGAACCACCTGCCTGTTATCATAACAGACACGTGGTCTTTGTGCAATCTCTGTAATTTTATCCCTTTACCGCCCCGACTGCGATACCCTTTGCAAAATATTTCTGCAGAAACGGGAACACAATCAGAACCGGGAGCACGCCGATAAACGCAATTGCCATTCGCACGGCGGTACTCGGGAAGCTGCTCATATCCACATTGGTGGCCACATTCGAGTTCTGGCTCAGATACTGGATATTGCTGATCATCTCGTTTAACAGACTCTGAATACCCCAGAGCTTTTTATCGCTGACGTAGTAGAGCGCGTTGGTCCAGTCGTTCCAGTAGGCCAGCGCGGAGAAAAGCCCCATGGACACAAGAATCGGCTTTCCCAGCGGAAGCACCACATTTTTAAAGATCACAAGATGCCCGCCGCCGTCGATCTGGCACGCCTCGTACAGTTCCGTCGGAATACTGTTCTGGAAAAACGTGCGGATCATAATGACGTTCATGGCACTCATCATAAACTGCGGCACAATCAGCCCGAAAAACGTATTTTTAATCTGAAATACCGTCGTGTACATCAGGTAGGTCGGAACGAGTCCGCCGTTAAAAAGCATGGTGAAAAACACGTAAAACGCAAAAATCTTTTTTCCCGGCAGACCGTTTAAGGACAGACCGTAGGCCAGCATCGACGACAGCAGCAGATTTAAGACTGTTCCCACAATGGTGATTGCAAAAGTCATGCCGTATGCCCGCACAATGGCCTGGCCGCTGTTAATCATGTAGCGGTACGCCTCAAGGCTGAACTTCCCCGGCCAGAAAGCGTATCCGTCCTGCAGAAGCGTCATCTCGTCGGTGACGGATGCCATAAACAAAAGCACAAAGGGCGCAACCATAATGACTGTCAGCAAAATCAGAAGAATATGGATGACCACATTGGCCGCCTTTTGTCTCTTACTCAGTACCATATATCTTCCTCCTTTTAAAACAGTGCATTGTCCGGGCTGATCTTCTTAACGATCAGATTCGAGAGCATCACAAGGATAAAGCCGACGCAGGACTGGTAGAAGCCCGCCGCGCTGCTCATTCCCACATCGCCCAGTGTTAAAAGCCCCCGGTACACATAAGTGTCAATCGTCTGGGTCACATCGTAGAGCATGCCGGTGTTCATCGGCACCTGATAAAACAGGCTGAAATCCGAGTAGAAAATGCGTCCGATGTTCAAAAGCGTAAGCGTGATGATGGACGGCACAAGAGCCGGCAGCGTGATCTTTTTGATCTGCTGCCACTTGGTGGCGCCGTCAAGCGCCGCAGCCTCGTAGAAGGAGCTGTCGATGCCCGCAATTCCCGCTATGTAGATGAGCACCCCGTAGCCCACGCCCTTCCAGAAATTGACGAACACGATAATCATCGGCCAGTATTTCGGCTCGGCGTACCAGTTGATCGGGTCGATCCCAAGCGCCGCAAGAATCGAGTTGTTGACCATACCGGTATCGCCGCTCAAAAATGCGTAGACAATGTAGGAGACGATTACGTAGGACATCAGAAACGGCAGAAGCACCGCGCTCTGGTAGATCGTCTTTCCCACCTTGCTTCGAATCTCGCTGATTAAGATCGCAATGGCAATTCCGAGAACCGTATTTACAATGATAAAAGCAAAGTTGTAGCCCAGGGTATTTCTCGTAATATTCCACGCGTCCTTCGTGCTGAAGAGAAACTTAAAGTTCTCCAGCCCGCACCAGGGGCTCTTAAAAATACCCACCGAATAGTTTACCTTCTTAAAAGCGATCGCCAGCCCCGCCATCGGCATGTAGTTGTTGATTAACAGGTACAAAAGCCCCGGCAGCATCATCAGATAGACCGGCATCCATTTCCGGAATAATTTTTTACCCTTACTCATCTGCATCCCCCACTGTCCTTTTACTGATTTTCAGCCAGCCACGCGTCGAGCTGCTTTTGCTTCTCGTCGATCACGTCCTGCAGCCCCGCCGCATAGAGGGCGTCGTTGAATTCCTGAATCAGCTTCGCCGGGTCGCCGTTTCCGGTTCCGATGGCGTCAAAATACTGATTTTTCACGTTTGTCAGGGCGGTGAGCTGGGTGGAGACAGTGGAAGCGTCATAGCTGAAGCCCAGCGCCTTCGAGCGTCTTGCCCGTTCAATCAGCTCCTTCTGCAGATCCCACTTTGCAGAGCTCTCCCCGGTCCACACGTAGGAAATCTCCTGGTTCGGAAGCTCCCAGCCGATATTTAAGCACCAGCCGGTGTTGTCCGCGTCTACGCCCTCCGCGTATCCGATCTCGTTGTTCTCCGCATTCAGCACCTGGTAGTGAACACCCTCCACGCCCCAGTTCAGAAGGTTCATCACATCCGTGCTGCCGTAGATGTAGTCCAGCACCTGGAAGGCCTTCTCCGGGTTTTTGGAGTTTCTTGCAATGCCCCAGGTAAAGAAGTTGATGGAGTAGGATGTAATGTAAGGATCGCCGAAGAGCTCTGCGAAGCAAAGGTCATAGCCGGAGCTTAGCTCATCCTGCTCGATTGCTCCCGCCTTGTAAGGGGTAAAATAGGAGAAGGTATTGCCCGCCTTCACCTGCGAGGTTGTCGGCTCTGTAGTGGTCATGGCGTCGGACGAGAAATATCCTGCCTGATTCCACGCATACATCAGATCCGCAAAGGCGCGGAACTCGTCGCTCTCATAGATGTTGACAACCTCCGTTGACTGCCCGAAATCCATCAGGCCTCCGAAGCCGTCGGTGAGCATATCCGTTGTCTCCCAGCGAAACAGCGGTGTCCCGTTGGCGCCGCTTCCGCACATAATCATGTTCGGGTATGCCGCCTTCACCTTCTCGTAAAGGGCGGTCAGATCATCCAGGCTTTTGATCTCCTCAACAAGTCCGTCCTCATTTACCGCATAGCCCAGCTCCTCCACGATGTCTCTGCGCATCATAATTCCCTCGTCCGTAATCTGCTCCCGCATGGTGGTCACGCCGTATGTGGTGTCGCCGATTCTCGGACAGCTTAAGAAATCCGCGTCCACGTATTTCTTAATATTCGTTCCGTACTGCTCGATCATGCCGCTCAGGTCGATCACCTGCCCGTTGTTGACGTAGCTGGCCGCATTGGACACAATGATCGGAACAAGGTCAAGCTCCTCGTTTCCGGAGAGAATCAGCTGCAGCTCCTGCGTGTAGGTTCCCCAGGCAAAGGGACGCAGATCAATCCTCGCGTTTAACTCCGGCTCGATAATCTCGTTGATCTTCTCCTCAATCATAGCCTCGTCGTTGTAGGTGTTGCCGATGTAGCCCATAATCCCCGTGTAGGTCTCGCCGCTGTCACCGCCGTTACCGTTTC
>CATJJD010000169.1 GCA_949740385.1 uncultured Lachnospiraceae bacterium | reverse complement strand
CTGTCGTCCCCTTCGAGTAGAAGCTTAACTCATCCTTATCGTGGTCGCGCAGGCGCATCTCCTCCTCTTTGATGCCAAGCGTAAGCAGCCAGTCGCGGCAGAAGCCTCTCCAGTACTGGAACCACTCCATGTCCGTACCCGGCTCACAGAAAAATTCCAGCTCCATCTGCTCAAATTCCCTTATCCGGAAGATAAAATTGCCCGGTGTGATCTCATTTCGGAAGGCCTTTCCAATCTGACCGATGCCGAACGGGATCTTTTTACGGGAAGTTCGCTGCACATTTTTGAAATTAACAAATATGCCCTGTGCAGTCTCCGGTCGCAGGTACACGGTATTTTTCGCATCCTCGGTGACGCCCTGGAAGGTCTTGAACATCAGATTAAACTGCCTTATGTCCGTGAAATTATGCTTGCCGCAGGAAGGACAGCAGATATTGTGCTCCTCGATAAATGCTACCATCTGCTCGTTCGTCCAGCCGTCCACCGAGCCCTCCAGCGCAAAACTGTTTTCCTGCGCGTAGTCCTCGATCAGCTTATCCGCACGAAAGCGCTCGTGACACTCCTTACAGTCCATCAAAGGATCGGAAAAGCCGCCCAGATGTCCGGAAGCAACCCATGTCTGCGGGTTCATTAAAATCGCGCAGTCCACGCCCACATTGTAGGGATTTTCCTGAATGAATTTCTGCCACCAGGCCCGCTTCACATTGTTTTTCAGCTCCACGCCCAGATTGCCGTAATCCCAGGTATTCGCAAGTCCGCCGTAGATCTCGGAGCCCGGATACACGAACCCTCTCGCCTTTGCGACCTGCACAATTTTCTCCATCGTCTTTTCCATATATGTATCTCCTTTTTATTCAAAAAATTTTCGCGAAGCTACCGATATATTATATACGTGCAGACCTCGGCAAACTCGCTCTCCTCCCCGCCGGAAGCGCTCTTATCCTCCTCAAAGACAAACTCCACCTTCTGCGGCTCCTCCTCCGTGTCCATAAGCAGCTCCTCCTCGCTCACCGAGCCGTCGTCGACCACAGGCGCGGCCTCCGTTCCTTCCGTCTCAGGAACAGCCTCGGTTCCCTCCGTCGGCACAGCGCCCGACTGCGTGTCCTCCTCGTCTGCTGCCGGCTGTCCGGTCAGAGAGGTTCCCTCCGCAATGCGGATCGTGTTCTCGTCCACATAAGACGTGTTGGCCGTGGAAACGCACACAACCTTGCCGTCCACATGCACGTCGGTGTTTCCCTTTATAATAACAACCCTGTAGTCCCCGTTTCCGAGAAAATCGCTGATGTCGCACACATCGGCCTTCCCTTCCGAGACAGCGGCAAACTCTACGTCAAAGGCGTAGCCCGCAGACAGCGCGTCCGCAATCGTCCCGGTATAGAGCTCAATCCCGTTGAAATCCGCATAGTCCGACGCGGAAGCATACTCCAGTATGAGGGTCGCCTTCCCCTCCTCCGCGGTCAGGCTCTTCATCGTGATGTTACCTTCTTCTCCTCCGTTGTAGGCCAAAAGAGCATCCTTCACAAAAGCCTCAAGCCCCTCCATATCATACGCATCCTCATCGAACGCCTCCACATCCGCAGAGACGATTTTTCCGTCCTTCTCCACAAACACCGTGCTCACATCGGTCTCGTAGGACGGTTCTCCGCACCCGGTCAGAATCCCGATTCCAAGCAGCGCAACAAGCGCAGTTTCTGTCAACCTCTTCATTGTATCCATCCTCCTGTTACTTACAATCCATGATATTATACACTTTTCAAATACTGATTTCAACTGAAAATATGCAGAGACTTAAACTCATGGCGCACATAACAGAGCATGTACTCCCGCAGAATGTCCGTAAGCTCAAGCAGCACCTCCGCAGACAGAGAGAAGGTGTAGAGCCGCTCGACGGGCGTTGCGATAATAAACTGCATCGCGTAGCGGGTGGAATCCAAAATCCTCCTGGCAGACGCCTCCTTCCCGCAGTCCTCGCAGAACATGCCGCCCCTTTTCACGGAAAAAGCGATCAGCTTCTCCTTTTTTCCGCAGCCCATGCAGCTAAACACCGCAGGTCCCTCGCCGCCTATCGCAATGGCCCTCAGCTCAAACACCGCCCGCACAAGCGCCCGGTCAAATTTCCCGGACGCCAGCGCGCGCATGGACTGATACAGGAGCTTAAGCATTTCCCGCTCATCGTTATTTTCCTGACAATAGTACTCTGCAAATTCCAGAAAGTAAAAACCCATGGATGCCGCGTCCAGATCAGCCGCAAGCTCTCGGAAATAATTTTTGACGCTCGCCTTCGTGATCGTATAGGAGCTCTTCCCCTCGTAGAGCTCAAACTCGCCGAACGTAAAAGGATTCGCCGCAGCCAGAAGCTGGCTCTGAGGCCTCCTCGCACCGCGGGCAAACGCGCTGATCCTGCCGCGCTCCTTTGTCAGAATCGTTATTCTTCTGTCATAATCACCGACAGGCATGGCAGTCAAAACCATGCCCGTCACGATAACCGCCTGTCCCATCTCTTCCGCCCGTTTCTTTTTTCTGTCTCTGACCGCACTCTGCAGCCACATTCCGGTATGCCAGATAATCCGTAACTTTTCCCGTCGCCCAAAATTCGTCCCAGGTTTTCTCCACTGCACGCATCCTCCATCCATCGTATCAAAATCTGAGTCCTCTGCTCCGAAATACGAAACATAAGCCTCTGTGATAGAATCTGCAATGCCGCCCGATCTATGCCCGAGAAAAACTGGAAATCCCCTCTAATCCTCTTTCCGGTACCCGAAATTGCGGATCAGAAAATCGCTGTCGCGCCAGTCCTTCTTCACCTTCACCCACAGCTTCAAATTCACCCGCTCCTCCAGCAGCCGCTCGATCTCGTAGCGCGCGTTTGTGCCGATTTTTTTCAGCATGCTCCCCTGCTTTCCGATGATAATGCCCTTGTGGGAATCCCGCTCGCACACCACGGTGGCGTGGATTTCCCACATGCCGCCCTTCCCCTGCTTCATCTCGTCCACCGAGACGGCGATGCCGTGGGGCACCTCGTCGCTCAGTGCGTGAAGCGCCTTCTCTCTTATAATCTCCGCGCAGATGGCCCGCATCGGCTGGTCCGTCACCGTGTCCTCATCGTAGAACCTCGGCCCATAGGGCAGATACATAAAAATCGAGTCGATCACGTCGTCCAGGTTCTGCCCCCGCAGAGCGGAGGTCGGAATAATCTCCGCAAAATCATAGACCTTCCGGTACGTGTCGATGTAAGTAAGCGCCTTTTCCTTTTCCACGGTGTCCATCTTGTTGATAATCAGAATAACCGGCGTCTGCACCCTCTTAAGCTTCTCCAGTATATGCTGCTCCCCGGCTCCGATATAGCTGCCCGGCTCCACAAGCCACAGAATCACATCCACCTCTTTTAATGTCCGCTCCGCGGCGTCCACCATAAACTCTCCCAGCCGGTTTTTCGCCCGGTGTATTCCGGGCGTGTCCAAAAAGACGATCTGTCCGCGCCCGCTGTCCGTATAGACAGTCTGGATGCGGTTTCGCGTCGTCTGGGGCTTGTTGGAGGTGATTGCGATTTTCTGGCCGATCAGGCGGTTCATAAGAGTGGATTTTCCCACATTTGGCCGGCCGATGATCGTGACAAAGCCTGATTTAAAATTGTCCATAAAATACCTTTCTCCTGTGTATTTACGGCGCAAGAAGCGCCTGTATATGCAAAAACAGCTCCGATTCGCTCCGTATTGCACTCTCGTTTCCGACGACGCACAGACAGCCGTCGTCCAGAATGGACTGCAGCAGATCGGCCTGCGCCTGTATATCCTCCGCGGTCGCGGCAAGAATCTCCTCCCGCTCCCTTTGAATGTCCCCGTATGTCAGGTTCTCCAGCCAGGCAGTCATGGAGCGGCTTCCCTTCGCCTCCGGCGTCAGCGGCGCATCGATCGCCCCGAAGGTACCGATAATATATTTCGTCATATCCCGCTCGCCGGCAGAAAATTCCCTCACGTAATCCGGAATTTTCTCGTAAACCTCGTTGGTGCGGGCCAGATTCGGGTCCCGGTAGGAGACAAAATAGCTCTCCCCCGTCCGCAGAAACGTGTTCATGCAGCCGTAAGCGCCTCCCACCACGCGGATGTTCGTCCACAGGTACTCGTAGTTCATAATCACCTTCAGAATCTTTAACACGCCGGTGTAGGCAAAGCCGTGGTTTCGGAAATTGCCCACCCGGGCCACATACTGAATCTGGGAGGCGTCCGTAAAGCCCTCGTTTTTCTTTTCCAGGAAAAGCTCCGGCGCTCTTTCGGCCGGCTCCCCCTCCTTCAGGCTGCCCAGGCAGTCCGAGAGCTTCTGCTTCGCCCCGCACCAGGACTGCCCATCTGCGGTAAAGCTCACGAGAAGCCGCTTTCTCACAAATATTTTCTCCGCAAGAGACCGAAGCTTTTCTGCCACCGCCCCCGGGTCATGCTTCATCTGCTCGTCCAGCTTCAGCACAAGCCGGTAGTAGTCAATGCCGAGGGTGGCATCCTGAAAGAAGGCATAGCGGGACTGGTAGGACAGCGCCCGAATCGCCGCCACCGAGTTGCCGTTGCTGCTTAAGCTCACCTGCAGGCGGGATTTCACCTGCGCGATAATTTCCTGGAGCCGTCCCGTATCCTCGAAACGCGAGGTGACAAGGATCTCCCTCGCAAGGGCAAGCGCAACGTCCAGCTGGCTGTGCAGCACCTTGATGCGAAGCTCAAAGCGCACCGCGGGTTCCTCCGGTTTCTTCACATTCGGGTATACGCCGACGCTGCCGCTGATGCCGCCGGTGTAGATATTGATGGCGTTGGCAAGGCTGGCATAGCCGTGCTTTTCCGTATCCACATAGCCCATCACGCTGCGCAGAAGTCCCAGATACGGAATATCCTCCTTTGCGATGTCCGCCGCGTCAAACAGAAGCGTCACATAGTCGATGCCGTTGGTGTTCACTTCATGGCGCATAACGGCAATATCCGCCGCAGTCTCCGGGATATTGGAAAATGGCAGCGCATCCTTTCGTATATCCGACCGGGACAGCATCGGAATTTTTAAAAGATCCTCCTTTGAGGACGGCTCCTCCTGGTACCGGCGCAGGCGCTTCGTCTGCTCGATAAGCGCCGAAAGCTCTTCTTTCGAAAGACTCTTTTTATAATCCAAAAGCCGCCCGGCGAGCTCCTTTTCCATGCGGCCGCCCATCCCCCGCTCCGGCGCGACGGTCACTACGGCGGCGTGGGTGTTGTCCAGCAGATATTTCTGCACAAGCTCCTCAAAATAACCGGTCTTTATCTGATCCCGCAGAAACGAAAGCGTGTCCAGGCATTCCAGATGAATAAAGGGCTTACTGTCGTCGAACAGCCAGCTCTCCATGCACTGAAGTCCGTACAGAAGTCCCTTCGGGAAATTCCCGAAATCCGCCTCCCGAAACCGAAACTCCGCACTGTTGATTCCGGCCAGAAGCGCGTCCTGATCCAGCCCCTCCCGCACCAGGCGGCGCAGCGTGTCCCTGACCACCGACACAAAGCGCTCCTCGTTGCAGCTGTCCGTATTTTTTGCGATAATGGAAAACATCGGCTGCAGCATGCCGTCCTGCCAGGCTCCGTAGACGTCCTCCCCGATTCCCGCGTCAATGAGCGCCTTTTTCACCGGCGCGCCCGGCGCGCTCACCAGCACGTAATCCAGCACCGAGAAGGCCTGGCAGAGCTCTCTGTCCAGTATCGTCCCCACTACCCAGCTGCAGGAGAGGTACGTGTTGTTCTCCGCCGGTTCCTCCTCCGTAATCGAATAGTGCCTCACGAGGCGCACCGGCTCCGAAAACGCTCTCTGCATCGGAATCTCGGAATCCACCGGCTCTTTTTCGCAGCCGCTCAGATATTCTCTGTCCATCCACTCCAGCCGCTCCTCCACGTCCATGTCCCCGTAGAGGGAGATGTAGGAATTGGACGGATGATAGTATTTGCGGTAAAATGCCAGATATGCCTCCCAGGTCAGCTCCGGAATGTGGTCCGGATTGCCGCCGGAGTCCATGCTGTAGGCGTTGTCCGGAAAAAGAGCCTGCATGACGGCCGTCTGCAGCACCTCGTCCGGGGAGGAATAGGAGCCCTTCATCTCATTGTAGACCACGCCGTTTAACGTGACCTCTGACTCCTCGTCCTCCAGCTCGTAGTGCCAGCCCTCCTGCATGAAAATCTCCTCATACTTAGTAATGTTCGGGTGAAACACCGCGTCCATATAGACGTCCATCAGGTTTTTAAAGTCCTGCTCATTGTAGCTGGCAACCGGATAGAGCGTCTTCTCCGGGTAGGTCATGGCGTTTAAAAAGGTGTTGAGCGATCCCTTCACAAGCTCGACAAAGGGATCCTTCACCGGAAATCGGTCCTAGCCGCAGAGCACCGTGTGCTCGATAATGTGGGGCACTCCCGTCTCGTCCGACGGCGGCGTGCGAAAACCGATTGTAAACACCTTGTTGTCATCCTCGTTGGAAATCACACAGACCCTTGCGCCGCTCTTTTTATGCCGCAGAATGCAGCCCGTCGAGGCAATATCTTCGATCCTTCTCTCCTCGAGAATCTCGTAGGCAGGTACGTTCCATCTACTCATTTTCAACCTCTTTCCTAAACCATAATTCGAAAAAGACTATCACGAATCTGTGATAGTCTTTCTTAATTCATGGGAATCTATACATTTCTAAGCAAGACGAGATACATTTGCAGCCTGAGGACCCTTCTCTCCGTCGGTCACCTCAAACTCCACTCTCTCGCCGTCCTTAAGCTCCTTGAATCCATCCATGTTCAATGCAGAAAAATGGACAAACACATCGTTGCCGGCCTCATCGGAAATAAAGCCATAGCCCTTCTTCGCATTAAACCACTTCACCGTTCCCTGCTGCATAACTAAAAGTCCTCCACTTCATTATGATTACAATTCATAATTATGAGAGTAGCACAGAGACGGGAATCTGTCAATTCATTTTTCCCATTTTTTCGCCATATTTTGCGTTTTTTTACGAAATCTCTTCTTTTGGGCTAAGATGCACATCCATCTGCGGATACGGAATCGAAATACCGCTCCTGTCCAGGGCGTATTTAATCTCCTCGAGCATGTGCCAGCGCACCGCCCAGTAGTCGTCGGTTCTCACCCACACCCGAACGCCAAGCTCCACGCTGCTGTCGGAGAGTGACGACACAAAGATGTCCGAAGGCTCTTCGGTAATCACCCGCTCCTCCCCCGCCACAACCGCAGCAAGCGCCTCCTTTGCCAGCTTTAAGTCGGCGTCGTAGGAGACTCCCACCGTTATGTCCACCCTGCGCCGGTCCATACCGCTGTAGTTTGTGATGCTGGTGTTGGAGAGGCTTCCGTTCGGGATGGCGATAACCTTGTTGTCCACCGCAAGGAGCTTCGTGTAGAAAATTGAAATCTCCGAGACGGTGCCCTCCAGGCCGCTGCCGTTGTCCAGAATATAGTCTCCCACCACAAAGGGCTTAAGGAGCAGGATCAGAACGCCTCCCGCAAAATTCGACAGGCTTCCCTGCAGGGCAAGTCCAAGCGTAAGGCCTGCAGAGCCAAGCACCGCCACAACCGAGCTTGTGGTCACGCCGAACTGGGAGAGGACAATCATAATCAGCACAAAGTAGAGCAGGTAGCGGATCAGCGAGCATAAAAAAGTGACGACTCCGGTCTCCGCCCGGCTTTTGTCCAGCGATCTTCTCACAATGCTTACAATCCATCTGATAATGCGGCTTCCCACCAGAAGAAGGACGATCGTCGCCGCAAGCTGCAGAAGGAAGCCCACAAGAGACGGCATCAGCCCCTCAAAATAAGCGCGGATCATTCCGGGGTTCTTCTCGATCTCCTCAAGAAGCGCCCCCGGGTCTGTCGTATCGGTCAGTAATCCTGGCAAGTACATTCGTATCGCTCCTGTTTTTTCATACTCTGTGTAATCCCGTTACTCCCATTATAGTTTTTTGCCTGCCAAAAGTCAACACTTTGTTCGAACATACATTCCGTTTTTCGTGTGGCGGACAAAAACTGCAGCGGCTCCTGCCGCTGCATATCCTCCCTGACGTCCCCCGTCAGATCTCATGTATAAAAAGCCCGCTCCGCAGCTTCGGCTCAAACCAGGTGGATTTCGGCGGCATAAGCCGGCCGGCGTCCGCCACCGCAAAGAGCTCCGCTACCGTGGTCGGGTACATGGCAAACGCCGCGGCTGCGTCCAGACCGCAGCGCCTCTCCAGCTCCGCCATCCCCCGGATGCCGCCCACAAAGCCGATGCGGCGGTCCCTGCGGGGATCGCCGATTCCGAGCACCGGCCCCAGAAGCCGATTCTGCAGCACCGACACGTCAAGACTCTCCACCGGGTCGTCCGGAATGTCCGTCGGCCGCATCGCGCACCGGTACCACCGGCCATCCAGAAACACGCTAAACTCCCCTTTCTTTCGCGGGCGCACGGCGGACTCATCCGCCCCCGACTGCGCCAGCGCGCCCTCCGTCAGACGCTCCACGTCAAAAAGCTCTGCGAGCTTTGCGAGAAAGGCGGAAGCGTCCAGGCCGTTTAAGTCCGCAACTACCCGATTGTAATCCATAATCAGAAGCTCGTCGCCCGGAAAGAGCACCGACAGAAAATCGTTGAAGGGCTCACTTCCCGTGTACGCCCCTCTCTGCCGCCGCATCAGCCCCGCCTTCACCGCGGAGGCCGCCCGGTGATGGCCGTCGGCAATGTAGATCTCCTTAATCTCAGAAAAAGCCTCAAGGATCACCCGGATCTCATCCCGGTTCCGGATCGCAAACACCCGGTGCCGGACGCCGTCCTCCGACGTGAAATCGTACAGCGGCTCCTGCTTCTTCGCCCTCTCCGCCGCGGCGCTCACAACCGCATTTCTGCGGTAGGCGAGAAAAATGGGCCCGGTCTGTGCGCCGCAGGCGTCCACATGGCGGATTCGGTCCGCCTCCTTGTCGGCTCTCGTGTTCTCGTGCTTTCGGATCACGCCGGAAAGGTAGTCGTCGATGCCCGCGCAGGCCACGATGCCGGTCTGGGTTCTCTTTTGCATCGTAAGCTCATACACAAAGTAGCAGGCCTCACTCTCCCGCACAAAATCCCCGGCGGCAATCCGCTCCCGAAGCAGCCGGGCCGCCCGCTCGTACACCCGCTCATCCGAAATGTCCACATCGTCGTCGAACTGTGTCTCCGCCCGGTCCACCGCAAGAAAGGACTTCGGGTTCGCCCTCACCACAGCCTTCGCCTCTTTGCGGCTGTAAACGTCGTAAGGCAGGGCTGCAACAGTCGCTGCCAGCCCTGCCGCCGGTCTCACACAGACAAAGGGTTTTATATCCGCCATACGCCTATTTAATTACGCGCACGCGCAGCACGCCGCTTATGGCGCGAAGCTTCGCCACGGCCTCTTCGGGCACTGCGGACTCCACGTCCAGAAGGGTGTAGGCGTAGTCGCCCTTGCCCTTGTTCGTCATGTCGGACACGTTTACGTCCGCGTCTCCCAGCGTCGTTGTGATCTGTCCGATCATACCCTTTGTGTTCCGGTGCATAACGCCGATGCGCCCCGCCGTCATGCAGCCGCCCATACTGCAGTCCGGGAAGTTCACCGAGTGGACGATATTGCCGTTCTCCAGATAGTCCCGGATCTCCCGCACCGCCATAATGGCACAGTTGTCCTCGGACTCCGACGTGGAGGCCCCAAGGTGCGGCGTCACGATGAAGCCCTTCGCCCCCACCGTCGTGGTGTTCGGGAAATCGGACACATACTTCTTCACCCGGCCCGCCGCAAGAGCGTCCACCATTGCCTCCTCATCCACAAGCAAATCTCTGGCAAAATTGAGCACCACCGCCGCAGGCTTCATCATGGCGATGGCCTCAGCGCTTATCATCTTCTTTGTCGCATCCATGAGCGGCACATGGATCGTGATAAAATCGCACTCCCGGTAAATCTCCTCCACATTGCTGATGTGCCTCACGCTCCGGGACAGATTCCAGGCAGCGTTTACGGAAATGTAAGGATCGTAGCCGTACACCTCCATCCCCATGTGGGTCGCCGCGTTGGCCACGAGAACGCCGATGGCCCCAAGGCCGATGACCCCCAGCTTCTTTCCGGAGATCTCGGTTCCGGCAAAATTCTTCTTCTGCTTCTCGGCGGTCTTTGCAATGTTCTCGTCGCTCTGGTTGGAAAGGCACCAGTCGATGCCCCCCACAATGTCTCTCGACGCGTAGAGCATTCCGGCGAACACAAGCTCCTTTACGCCGTTGGCATTGGCCCCCGGCGTGTTGAACACCACAATGCCCTGCTCGGCGCACTTCTCAAGGGGAATGTTATTGACGCCGGCCCCGGCTCTCGCCACCGCAAGAAGGGACTCCGGCAGCACCGTATCGTGCATCGCCGCGCTTCGGACAAGCACCGCGTCCGCCCCTTCCAGATTTTCCACTTTTTTATAGTCGTCGGAGAACAGCTTTAAGCCGACTCCGGCGATGGGGTTTAAGCAATGATACTGAAACATTACGCATTTTCCTCCTCAAACTTCTTCATAAAGTCCACAAGCTTCTCCACGCCCGCAATCGGCATCGCGTTGTAGATGGAAGCTCTCATGCCGCCCACGCTGCGGTGCCCCTTCAGGTTCACAAAGCCCGCTGCCGCAGCCTCCTTCACAAATTTCGCGTCCAGCTCCTCATTTCCAGTGACAAACGGAACGTTCATCAGGGAGCGGTCCTCCTTTCGGACGGTCCCCCGAAAGAGCGCGCTTCCGTCCAGGAAATCGTAGAGAATTTTCGCCTTTTTTTCATTGTGCTCCTTCATCGCCGCAAGGCCGCCCATCTTCTTAATCCACCGAAACACCTTGCCGCATATATAGATGCCGTAGCACGGCGGCGTATTGTAGAGGCTGTCGTTGTCCGCCTGGGTCTTCCACTTAAGCATGGTAGGGGTTCCGGAAAGCACATCGTCCCCTATCAGATCCTCCCGGATAATCGCAATCACAACGCCCGCCGGGCCGATATTCTTCTGCACGCCGCCGTAGATCACGCCGTACTTCGACACGTCGACCGGCTCCGAAAGAAAGCACGAGGAGACGTCCGCCACCAGATCCTTCCCCTTCGTGTCCGGCAGCGTCTGAAATTTCGTCCCGTAGATCGTGTTGTTCTCGCAGATGTACACATAGTCCATGTCGTCCGTCACCGCAAGATTGCTGCAGTCCGGAATGTAGGAAAATGTCTCGTCGGCCGATGACGCAAGCTCCACCGCCTCGCCGTAGAGCTTCGCCTCCTGGTAAGCCTTCTTCGCCCACTGGCCGGTAATAATATAGCCCGCCTTTTTATTTTTCATCAGATTCATCGGAACGGCCGCAAACTGCTGAGACGCGCCGCCCTGTAAAAAGAGCACCTTATAGTTGTCCGGAATGCTCATAAGCTCCCGCAGATCCCGCTCCGCGTCTTTGATAATCGTGTCGTACACTTTGGAGCGGTGGCTCATCTCCATGACGGACATGCCGCTGCCCCTGTAGTCCAGCATCTCCGATGCCGCCTCTGTGAGAACCTCCTCGGGCAGAACCGCAGGCCCTGCCGAAAAATTATATACTCTGCTCATTTTCATTTCCTCCTGAAATATCAGTTGTAGTCGCCCCCGTCAAAGCACTCGCTGATGGGCTTTCCCGGCGCAACCATCGGCCACACCTTGTCATCGGAATCAATCACCGCGTCGATGACATAAGGCATACCGGACGAAAGCGCCTCCGCGAAGGCCTCCGCAAACTCCTCCTCCGTAGTGACTCTCTTTGCCTCCGCCCCCATGGCTCTGGCCAGCATCACATAGTCCGTGGTGTCGTCCAGCACCGTGGCGGAATAGTGCTCCTCGTAGAAAAGCGTCTGCCACTGCCTCACCATGCCGAGCACCCGGTTATCCATAATGATCTCGATCAGCGGAAGCTTCTGGCGCACCGCCGTTGCGATCTCGTTCATGTTCATGCGAAAGCACCCGTCCCCCGCGATGTTGATCACCTGGCTGCCCGGATTGGCAAGCTGCGCTCCGATGGCGGCCCCGAGGCCGTACCCCATGGTGCCCAGGCCTCCCGATGTGATGAGCGTCCGGGGCTTTCGGAACTTAAAATACTGCGCCGCCCACATCTGATGCTGCCCCACCTCAGTGACAATGACCGCGGAGGGCGCCGTCTCGTATATCTTTTCGATAATGCCGGGGCCGCTTAATCCATCCTTTGTGTACGTGAGCGGAAAACGCTCCTGGTACTCTCTGATATGTGCGTTCCACTCCTCATGGCTCTGCTGCTTTAACCCCTCGTTCAGCCGCCGCAGCACCTCCTTCACATCGCCGATTACACTGTGGGCCGTGGGGATATTTTTGTTGATCTCTGCCGGGTCGATGTCGATCTGCAGAATTTTCGCCTTTCTGGCAAAGCAGTCGGGACTGCCGAGAACCCGGTCGGAAAACCGCACGCCGACCGCCACCAGAAGGTCGCACTCGCTGACGCCCAGATTGGACGCCTTTGTGCCGTGCATGCCGAGCATTCCGGTGTAGCGCTCCGCCGTGCCGTCGTATGCGCCCTTTCCCATAAGAGTGTCGCACACCGGCGCATCCAGAAGGTCTGCAAAGGTGCGCACCTCGCTCGCCGCCCCCGATAGAATCGCGCCGCCCCCCACAAACAGATACGGCCTTTTCGCCTCCGCAAGAAGCGTGAGGGCTTTTTTAATGTCCTCCCCGTCAAAGGAAGGCTCTGCGTGGGGCAAAAGCGGACTGGCCGGCACGTAGTCGGCGCGGTTTGCGGTCACGTCCTTTGGGATGTCCACGAGAACCGGCCCCGGGCGGCCCTTCTTTGCGATCAGAAAGGCGCGCCTTATGGTGTCCGCCAGACGCTCCACGTCCTTTACGATAAAGCTGTACTTCGTGATGGGCGTGGTGATGCCCGCAATATCGATCTCCTGAAAGCTGTCCTTTCCAAGAAGCGATACCCCCACGTTGCAGGTGATGGCCACAATCGGAATCGAATCCATGTAGGCCGTCGCGATGCCTGTGACCAGATTGGTCGCGCCCGGGCCTGAGGTCGCCATGCACACCCCCACCCGCCCGGTGCTTCTCGCGTAGCCGTCGGCCGCGTGGGACGCCCCCTGCTCGTGGGAGGTGAGCACATGCCGGATTTCCGGATGCCGGTACAACTCGTCATAGACGTTGAGAATCGCTCCGCCGGGATAGCCGAAGACGGTGTCCACGCCCTGCTCCTTCAAACATTCTATAATAATCTGTGATCCTGTCAGCTGCATTTTTTCACCCTCGCTCCATGTATTACTGCTCACCCGGCAGACGAAGAATCGCTCCGCGGTTTCCGGATGTGACAAGGGACGCGTAGCGCTTTAAGTAGCCGGTGGTCACCTTCGGCTCCCGCGGCTGCCACTTCGCCCGCCGCTCTGCAAGCTCCCCGTCGCTCACCATAAGATCCAGCGTCATTTCCGGGATGTTGATTTTAATCATATCGCCCTCCTCCACAAGTGCGATGGGGCCGCCCACAGCCGCCTCCGGCGACACATGGCCGATAGATGCCCCTCTGGATGCGCCGGAGAAGCGGCCGTCGGTGATGAGCGCCACGGAGCTTCCAAGCCCCATGCCGGCGATGGCGGACGTCGGGTTTAACATCTCCCGCATGCCCGGGCCGCCCTTCGGACCCTCGTAGCGGATGACAACCACGTCCCCCGCCACAATCTTACCGCCCTTGATTGCCAGGATGGCGTCCTCCTCGCAGTCGAACACCCTGGCCGGACCCTCGTGCACCATCATCTCCTCCACAACCGCGGACCGCTTTACAACCGAACCGTCCGGCGCAAGATTGCCCTTTAAAACCGCAAGACCTCCGGTTTTGCTGTACGGGTTGTCGACCGGACGGATCACCTCCGGATTTAAGTTTACGGCTCCCGCAATGTTCTCCCCTATGGTCTTGCCGGTCACGGTCATGCAGTCCGTGTTGAGAAGCCCGATGTCCGCCAGCTCCTTCATCACAGCGTACACGCCGCCCGCCTCGTTTAAATCCTCCATGTAGGTCGGCCCCGCCGGCGCAAGGTGGCAGAGGTTCGGCGTCTTCTCGCTGATCGGGTTTGCAAAGCTGATGTCAAAGTCGAAACCGATCTCGTGGGCGATGGCCGGAAGGTGCAGCATCGAGTTGGTGGAGCAGCCCAGAGCCATGTCGACGGTCAGGGCGTTCATGACCGCCTCCTTTGTCATAATGTCTCTCGCCCGGATATTTTTATGGTACAGATCCATGACAGCCATGCCGGCGTGCTTCGCCAGCCGTATGCGCTCGGAGTACACTGCAGGGATCGTGCCGTTTCCGCCCAGTCCCATGCCAAGCGCCTCCGTCAGGCAGTTCATGGAGTTTGCGGTGTACATGCCCGAGCAGGAGCCGCACGTCGGACACACCTTGTTCTCAAACTCCGCCACGTCGCACTCGCTCATCGTCCCTGCCGCGTAGGAGCCCACCGCCTCGAACATGGAGGAGAGGCTTCTCTTCTGCCCCTTCACATGCCCCGCCAGCATCGGGCCGCCGGACACGAACACCGTCGGCAGATTCAGGCGCGCCGCCGCCATCAGAAGGCCCGGCACGTTCTTGTCGCAGTTTGGCACCATGACGAGAGCATCGAACTGATGTGCGATCGCCATGCACTCGGTGGAGTCCGCGATCAGATCCCGCGTCACCAGGGAGTACTTCATCCCCACATGGCCCATGGCAATGCCGTCGCAGACGGCGATGGCCGGAAATACAACCGGAACGCCGCCGGCCTCCGCCACACCGAGACGCACCGCGTCCACAATCTTGTCAATATTCATATGGCCCGGCACGATCTCGTTGTACGAGCTCACAATGCCCACCATCGGCTTTTTCATCTCCTCCGGGGTAAACCCCAGCGCGTTGAACAGGCTTCTCGCCGGCGCCTGCTGCATCCCCGCTCTCGCGTTATCACTCTGCATAATATGTTCTCCTTTTTTGTTTAAAACCTTTTTTGTAAAAATATGTTCCCCTATAAAATTGTCAGCCTGTGCGCTCTGCAATCCTGTCTCCCATCGCGGCGGTTCCAACCTCCGTGATGCCTTCCGTGCTCTCGCCCGGCCGCGGCATAATATCGATGGTCCGATAGCCCTCTTTCAGCACCTGCTGCACCGCGGCCTCCACTGCAGCCGCCTCCCGGTCCAGATCAAAGGTATAGCGCAGCATCATGGCGGCTCTCAAAATCGTTGCGATCGGATTTGCGATGCCCTTCCCCGCAATGTCCGGCGCAGAGCCGCCGCTCGGCTCGTAGAGCCCGAACTTCGTGTCGTTCAGGCTGGCGGAGGCCAGCATTCCGATGGAGCCCGTCACCATGCTCGCCTCGTCCGAGAGAATGTCTCCGAACATATTTTCGGTCAGAATCACGTCGAACTGCTTCGGGTCCTTCACAAGCTGCATGGCACAGTTGTCCACAAGCATGTGCTCACAGGTCACTTCCGGGTAATTTTTCGCCACTTCCTCCACGATTTTCCGCCAGAGCCTCGAAGAGTCCAAAACGTTCGCCTTGTCCACGGAGGTAACCTTCTTTCTGCGCTTCATGGCTATGTCAAAGCCTCTCTTTGCAATGCGCCGGATCTCCGTCTCGCTGTAGGTGAGTGTGTCCACCGCCGTAATCACGCCGTCCTTTTCCACCGTCTCCCGGCGGCCGAAATAGAGCCCGCCGGTGAGCTCTCTCATAATCATCATGTCAAAGCCGTCGCCGATAATGTCGTCCCGCAGCGGACAGGCCGCCCGCAGCTCCCCGTACAGATACGCCGGCCGCAGGTTCGCAAACAGATTCAGAGAACTGCGCAGCTTCAAAAGCCCGGCCTCCGGCCTCAGCTTTGGCGGAAGCTTATACCAGGGAGAGGTGGACGTGTTGCCGCCGATGGAGCCCATAAGCACCGCGTCGCTCTCCTTTGCGGCCGCGATGGCCTCATCCGTCAGCGGAACGCCCGTGGCATCGATGGAGCAGCCCCCCATCAAAATATCCGTATAAGAAAAACGGTGTCCGAAAACCGTCCCGACACGGTCCAGAACCTTTCTCGCCTCCGCGACAATTTCCGGCCCGATGCCGTCTCCGGCGATAACGCCAATCTTACCATTCATAAGCTAACCTCTTTTCCACTCTTAAATTTGATTCATTGGCTTCTATCATATAATAAGCGGACTGTTTTTTCAACAATTCTCATTATTTTACTTTTTCATGCCGGTTATAACGGTCAGTTATAATAAAGTCTGCGGCTATTCCAAAATATTGGATGCGGCAGACCTGAAAGGACGTAAAAAGGCACCTGACGCAGCAGGTGCCCAAGCATTACCTCTTCTCTTTCTTTGTGTCCTTCTTCCCGCTCTTCTCCTCTGTTACAGCGGCTGCCGCCTCAGGCTTTTCCACCTCCGAGATGGCCCCCTTCTGCATCGGGATACGGCAGTTTCGATTGTTGCCGAACTCCACGATCACGGTGTCGTCCACGATGTCGATGATGGTGCCGTAAAAGCCGGCAACCGTCAGCACCGTATCTCCCACCGCCACCTCCGAGAGCATGAGATCCTTCTTCTTCTGCTCCTTCTTCTGCGGGCGGATCATCAGGAAATACATAAACGCAAATAAAATGACAAGCCACACGATCATTCCGACTGTCCCGGCCGACCCCATGCCGGCCCCCGCCCCTGCTTCTGCTAAAATTGAATGCATCAATCTTTCCTCCTCAATTAAAATCATGTCTCCTATTCTACACAAGATTGCGTGTTTGGGCAAGCTTTTTCCAAAAGTTTACATAATTTTCATATCATTCCCGAAGAAGCGCCTCCATAAGGGCAATGACAATCCGAAGCTGTCTTTCATCGCACTGCCCCAGCAAAAGCCCGGCGTTTCGCAGAAGCCGCTTCCGCTCCTCGTTCTCCGGCAGAAGGAAAATCCCGTCCAGGGACAGATGCAGCACCTGCACCAGGCGAAACAGCACCTCCACCGACGGCTTTCTGTGTTCGCTCTCAATGTGCTTCAAATGCGTCGGCGTAATGCCGACAAGCTCCGCAAGCTTTTCCTGCGACAGCTTCTGCCTGCTGCGCGCCTCGTGAATTGCATTTCCAAGCGCGCCCCGTTTAAGGCCGTATCCGTTTACCCATTCTTCCATGCGCCCATTTTCCCCATACTTCCTTTATCCGTTCTGATCTCCCCCGATTGTAACGCCAAATTCCTGCCAGAAAACACTTAATTTTTGCCTGGCGGTTTAAAATAGTAACTCCTGGTTGACTTTCATTAGCATATAGTTGTAAAATACGGTTGAAAATTAGCTAAAAGAGAACTAGAAGATCTCTTTTAGCTAACTAACCACAAAAGGAGAAAACCAATGATATTTTCATCAACCGTATTCCTGTTTTTATTCCTTCCCCTCGTTTTATGCGTTTATTACAACCCGTTTGTAAAAAACCTGTCCTTTCGAAACACCGTACTGCTTCTCGCAAGTCTCGGCTTCTACGCCTTTGGAGAGCCTGTATTTGTGTTTCTGATGGTGCTCTCCGTCGCAGTGACGCACGGATCGGGCCTCCTTTTGGACCGCGCCGAAAATCCGAAAACAAAAAGACGGATTCTCGCATGGAGCATCGGCTGGCATGTGGCCGTCCTCTTTGTTTTCAAATATCTGTCCTTTCTGCTCTCCCAGCTGGGGCTGCTGACCGGGCGGAACATTACCTTTGCGCTTCCGCTGCCCATCGGAATATCCTTCTTCACGTTCCAGATGATGTCCTGCCTGTTCGACATTTATTACGGGAAGGCCAAAGCGCAGAAAAACATACTAAACACCGGTCTCTACATCTCCTTTTTCCCGCAGCTGGTGGCAGGCCCCATCGTCCGCTACGACCAGTTTGCCCGGCAGATCATGAACCGGCAGACCACATCGGAGGACCTGACCTGCGGCATGCAGCGCTTTCTTTCCGGCCTCGGCAAAAAGGTGCTTTTCGCCAACTATCTGGCGGTGATCGCCGATAATATTTTCGACGTCTACGCGCCCCAGGGGTGCTCTGCGGCCACCGCCTGGCTTGGTGCAGTTGCCTACACGCTGCAGATCTACTTTGATTTTTCCGGCTACTCGGACATGGCCATCGGAATGGGTCGCATGTTCGGCTTCTCCTTTCCGGAAAATTTCAACTATCCCTACGCCGCGGCAAATGTCACCGACTTCTGGCGCAGATGGCACATCTCCCTGGGGAGCTGGTTTCGGGACTACGTGTACATCCCCCTGGGAGGCAACCGGGTATCAGCCGGCCGCCGGATTTTCAACCTCTTTGCGGTGTGGCTGCTCACCGGTATCTGGCACGGGGCAAACTGGACGTTCCTCCTCTGGGGACTGTTCTACTTTCTGCTTCTTTTTATGGAAAAAACAACGCATTTTGACAAAAAAGCCGGTGTGTTCTCCCATGTGTACACGCTGGCGGCGGTCTGCCTCGCCTGGGTTGTTTTCCGCGCGAAGGACCTGCCTGCCGCCCTGTCCTATCTTCTGACCATGTTCGGCGTCGGCGCCGCGTCCGCCGTGGACACCGTGTTCACCGAGTACATAAAAAGCGGCGGCATACTGCTTCTGGCCGCAGCCCTTTTGTGTTTTCCGGTTGCGCCGTACTTAAAGGAGCGCTTTCAGACGAAGCGCTGGTATTTTCTTACGGGCTTCGGCTCCCTGGCGCTGTTTGTCCTGGCGCTGTTTGCGGTGGTGGGGGAGACGTACAATCCGTTTATCTATTTTAATTTCTGATTTAACTTTTTGGAGGAATTCATGAAAAAAGAGAAACTGACATGTATCCTGATGTATATCTGCTACGGTGTCCTGATCTTTTTTATGCTCACCATCGCGGTGCGCATCTTCACGAGGGTCATTGTGGTGGAACGCTTTCAGATTAATAACGCCCTTGTGAGGGCTCTGTTTTTCGACCAGCCCCAGCTCACCGACACGGAAAACGGCGGCATTTTCCAGATGAACGAGGAGGGGGAAAACATGGCGGCGCTCTTTACGGACTGGGAGGCGCTCTACCCCTTCGACGAGGCGGACCTGCTGATCGAGGAGGACGCCGTCTCCCATCCCGTCCTCGAGGCCTCCGGCGCTTTTAAGGCGAAGGTCTCGTCTGTGACCGATAAGTTTTCGGTGTACGCCACGGATTTTCTTGTGGGGCAAAAATATTTTGTCGGAGGAATGAACCGAATCGAGCAGATGGTCGGATGGAATATCGCGGCGGCGTCGGAGTACAACGCAGTTGTCACCCTGCCGGACGGGCGGCTCACCGAGTACCTGCCAAAAATCGACGTGACGGAAAACGCGAAGGCCGTGGCAGAGCTGAAGGAATTCTGTGACGGACTCGGATGCGATTTCCTCTACGTCCAGTCCCCCTACGCCGTCTGCAAGCTGGAAAACGCGGACATCTGCGGCGTGCTGGACTACTCCAACGAGAATGCCGACGACATGCTGGCGCTGCTGAAAAAAGACGGCGTGGAATATCTGGATATGCGTAAGCGGCTCCACGGGGACGGCCTAAGCCACGGAGACGCCTTTTACCGCACGGACCACCACTGGAAGGCCGAGACCGGGCTGTGGGCGGCCAAAAGCCTCTCCCTCTACTTAAACGAGGCCCACGACTTTGCCATCGACACCGCCATGCTGGAGGAAAATCAGTTTACGACCCGCGTGTACCCCTCCTGGTGGCTCGGCTCCCGGGGCGCAAAGCTTACGATCAACCGTGTAGAGGCCGAGGATTTCACCCTGTTTTTCCCGAAGTACGACACCAGGCTCCGCTACGAGATTCCGGGAAACCGGCTGGATAAAACCGGGGATTTCACCGTCACCTACGACTGGAAGCAGCGGGCGACCACCGGCGGCTACTCCGAGAACAACCACTACGGCATATACAACCACGGGGACGTGGCCGTCAACATACTGACGAACTTAAACTGCCCGACGGGAAAGCGCATCCTCATAATCAAGGACTCCTTCACCGACGTGGTCAACCCCTTTCTCGCCTGCGCAGACGGCGTCGGTGAGGTGGACGTGCTGGACGTGCGGCATTTTGACGGCAGCGCAAAAGCCTTTATACGCGAGAAAGATCCCGATATCGTGATTGTGTGGTACAATCCCGGTGCCCTTGGGGCGACTGACTGGAAGAGCCGCAGGTCCACGTTTGATTTTCGGTGAATTATTTCCGGTAAAAGAAAAACAGGAAATCGGAGGAGCAGTCAGATTTCCTGTTTTTGATATTAGTCTTAACAAAGTGCCTGCCGAGTAACGGACCTGCTGAATGCCCCATCCTATGCATTTGCAGTCAGGGATTCCTCCACTGTTTTAACTTCTGCCTGTGAAAATCCTGCGAAAGAAATAATCTCTTCCGACGTTTTCCCGGATCGAAGCATCCGCTTAATCATCTCTTCGCGCCCTTTTGCAAGACCTTCTTCGAGACCTTCCTTACGCCCCTCTTCACGGCCTTCCTTACGCCCCTCTTCACGACCTTCCTCACGGCCCTTTTCACGGCCTTCCTTACGCCCCTCTTCACGGCCTTCCTTACGCCCCTCTTCACGGCCCTTTTCACGGCCTTCCTTACGCCCCTCTTCACGGCCTTCCTCACGGCCTTCCTTACGCCCCTCTTCACGGCCTTCCTTACGCCCCTCTTCACGGCCTT
>CATJJD010000168.1 GCA_949740385.1 uncultured Lachnospiraceae bacterium | reverse complement strand
TAAGGTTTACCTGAACAGTTGTACAAATCTGTTGAAAGGTTATGATACGTCATTATACAATTTCCATATTTCTGCACTGCATAATCAGATGGTTGAAAGAAATGTCTATAATAAGCATAATAGTTGTTATGATTGTCCGGGAGGTCAATGCTTGCCCGGAATACAAAGGTTATTTGTGAACGTTGATGGCAGAATGTTCCCTTGTGAAAGAGTAAACGAAGCGTCTGATATTCTCTGTATTGGAAGCATTCAGGTAGGTTTTGATTTAGAAAAGGCTAAGAATTTACTGAATGTTGCAAAAATTTCAGAAGAAGAGTGTAAAAAGTGCTGGTGCTATAAGATGTGTGAGTTATGCTGCGGAAAGGCAGAGAATAATGGAAAGCTAGATAAAGGAAAGAGACTTTCATTTTGCAAGACAAGCAGGTATTCTATAGAGGAAAACATTAAAAACTATGTAACATTAAAGAAATATGGATGTCGTACAGTATGAAGGGAGAAAAGATGAACCAAATAAATGTAGCAGTGTACCCGTTTGAAGAATCGTTCATTCCAGTGTTAAGGTATAAAGAGCTGTTTGATAAATATAAGTTTTGTCAACTGATAAAACATAATGGGGAAAAGCTGGGAGAAAATGAAATTAAAGAAAAAAGTACATATGCAAGGGATTATAGTCAAATTAACTGGGAGGATTTGAGCAATGATTGCAGCTTGGATATGCTATTAGTGACTAGAGATATTGATAAGCTAGAATGGGATGTGGCATTAAGAGTAATAGAAAAGTATTGTAACATGGGTATTGAAATTTTACTTATGGGGGTTCAAACAGTTAAAGGAAAAATACAGGAAATATGCGCTTCTTATAATGTATCTTGCAAAACAGAAATTGAAACGTCATCTGACAGTAAAAGGGTAGACTATAAAAATATGGAATATTCTTTAACGCAGGAGACAATAGAGACGCCCATAGTTTCTGTTGCAGGTGTAGTTCCGATTACGCAAAAGTATCAGATTCAATTAAACTTGCTGAATAATTTTAATAAGGATGGCTATAAAGTAACCTTAATAGGGACAGGATGTTTGAATGAGTTAATGGGTTCCTATTCTATTGATGATGTATTGTTTAGCAGAAATTTATCAGAAGTACATAGGATACATTATTTCAATAATTTTATTAAGGAGATTGAAAAACAGGAAGAGCCGGATGTAATAATTATAGGCGTTGACGATCCGCTTTTGCCATTATCTTCAAGACATTTATTTAATTATGGTATTTATGCTTCGGAATTATATAATGCATTTACACCAGATGTTTCAATAATTACTTTGATGAATGGGACATATAATGATGAATTTTATGATGAATTTGATAAGTTGTGCCGTTTTAAATATAAGTTTGAAGCAAGTGCTTATTTTGTATCAAGATATGTTCCTCTTTCGGCTTCAATGTATAGAGAAAAGTTGTCGTATGCATATACAAATGAGATACAAAACTCATCGGATAAACACGTTGTCTTTTCAAACACTGATATTGAACAAAAAGGTATATATGATTTTGTTTTGAAAAAGTTGCAACAATATGGCAGATGTGAACAGTTTTAGCTGGGAGGGATAAAATGGAAAGCACACTGAAAGAAAGAATTATTGATGTAATAGAGAAAGAGTTAAACATTCATTTCACAGACAATGTGGATTATCAATACAGTTTATTAGATCCACGAGTAGGGTTAAAACCACGGGATCTGCTAGTTATATTCTTTGCACTTCAAGAAAACTTTCATATTACATTTAGTGAGAAAGATATTGTGGAAAAAAGATTTGATTTTTTAGATAATATTGTAGCTTCAGTACAAGAAAAATTAGAAGTAGTTTCTTAAAACGAGGGGTTGTGGTTACATATAGGATAGGAAATAAAACAATTTGTATTGATTGGCTATCAAGAAATAGGGAATATGAAAAAGAATAGAAGAACATGTTAAAAAACGTATCGGGCAGAAAAAATCTTTTCAAAACAATGTGGCAAGTTTGAAAAGATTTTTTTGTGCCGTTTTCTGCAAAAACAGTTCATTTTCTGCAAAGCTAATGTTATGACTGAAAATATTTGATATGATATAGACTATTGTGCGGCATAAT
>CATJJD010000167.1 GCA_949740385.1 uncultured Lachnospiraceae bacterium | reverse complement strand
GGGCATCGCAGATCCGTCTGATCTCCTCCACCTTTGCCGGCGTCCCGTACAGATGCACAAGCATCACAAGCTTTACATTCGGGTACATCGTAAACGCCTTTTCCAGCGCAGCCGGGTCCATATTCCAGGTCTCATACTCGGAATCAATGAAAACCGGCTCGCCGCCCTCGTACACAACCGGACTGACTGTCGCAGCGAAGGTAAGATCCGAGCAGAACACCCGCTTTCCGCAAAGAGCACCGCCTCCCCCTTTTCCCTCCGGCGTGCGGATTCCAGTGGACGAACCGTACAGCCGCTCCGCCGCCAGCTTTACCGCCAGGTGCAGCGCCGCTGTCCCGCAGGTCAGTGCAGCCCCGTAGGGCACGCCCACATATTCGCTGATCTGACGCTCGATCACATCAATATTTTCCCCAACCGTACTCATCCAGTTTGACTCGTATGCCTTCTCCATGTACGATAGCTCTTCCCCGTGCATCGTCGGCGACGCCAGCCATATTTTTTTCGAAAACCGCTCTATATTTTGAAACCGCGAATCACTTCTTAAATCACACATTTTCATCTTCACTTTGTTTTTTCTCTGCCATTTCAATCCCGAGAAACACCACTCTCTTTCCTCCCATAAACGGCACCTCAATCTCCGCAATCCTTTTATGCAGGTTGATCTTTTTTACCATTCCCTGCATATCCTTAAGAGGCCCGGAAACGATTCTTATCTCGCTGCCCTCACCGAATGCAATCTGCGACAGTCCGACCTCGTTTTTTTCCCCAGTGGGCATCTGCCCGAGCAGCATATCCAGCCATTGCTCTTCCTCATCAGAGAGCCGCACAAAATTTTCCGCATCTTTCCCGAGAAGTCTGGTAAAAAGCGGAATTTTCCTTAACTGAATATACAGCTCCTCCGCGCATTCCGTCGTCACAAACACATATCCCGGCAGCAGCTTTTCATGGACCTCCACCCATTTTCCGCGATATTTCCTGCGCATCCGCCGTGTCGGGTGGAAGCACCGGTCATACAGGCCTGCGGGCAACTGCTTTTTCATGTACATCTCCGTTTTTTTTTCCTGCCGCGGCGCCACCTGCAGTACATAATAATTCATCGGTATTCTCCTGTCTTTTGCGGCGGACCTTCAGGCATGGCTTCGCCACCCGCGCCAGCCCCCGCTGCCGCGCTCCTTATCGCTATGTCATACAGCCGAAATCCCCTGTGCCCCTGCTTCAGGAAATTCCCTGCTGTAATCGTTCCCTCTTCGAAACCGTCCCGGCAGATTTTTCCTCCGCCGCAGCTGGTTCTGTCTCCGCCTTATTTTTCTTCCACACAAACCCAAGCTCATCCAGTAGCCGGATCTTCTCCTCCGGCAGTTCTCCCAGCCTTCTGCTTCTTCTCTGCCGCGCCATCCAGTCCGACAGCCTGCACCCGCTGGCTCCCGCATAGCTCTGCGGAACCACAAGGTTCCCGTTCTTTTGATACCAGGCGGCCGCATCCTCGTAAATCCGATACCACCGCGCGTCCTTAGTCCCCACCTGCTCCAGCGGAAGCCGCCCCAGAAGCGTCTGCTGCTCTTTCGTCAGCTTTCCCTCGTCCCTTAGCCTTTTCTGGGCGACAATCCATTTGCCCAGCCAGCAGCCGGATGCCACCTTTGACTGGGGAATATTCAGCGTCCCGTTTTCCCTGTAATACTGCTCCGCCAGCCGGAACCTCACCATCCAGGGCTCCGTGTCCCAGACCATCCCCAGCCCCTCCAGGCGGCGAATCCGGTCTGCGGCAAGCGTCCCTTTCCGGTACAGCAGCCGCTGTCTCTGCACCCATGGGCCGAGCTTTACGCCGTGGGATTCATACGCGGCAGGCACCAGCAGATTCCCGTGCTCCTTCGCATACTGCTCCGCCACTGAAAACGCCCGCTCCCATTTCCGGTCGGTTCGCTTCTGCCAGATCATCCCGATCGCTTCCAGGCGGCGGATCTGCTCCTTTGAAAGCGGCTCACGAGTCTGCGCTGCTTCCGCGCCGTTTTTCAGATTTCTGCCGGCCTTTTCGGCTTCCGTGCCTGCCGCATTCTGCCGCCGGACCTCCGCCGGCTGCTCCGCTTCCTGCCTGGCGCCGCTCCTCCCGGACGGCTCATTTTCACATGCAGCTTCTTCCGGCAGACACCCGCACATTCCCTTATAGAGTCTGCGCTGCCGCCCGATCCACGCCCCCAGCCTTATTCCGTCCGCGTCCGCATAATCCGCCGGAACATCCAGATTTCCATATGTTTCGTAATACGCACACGCCGCGGCAAACCCGCGCTCCCAGAGGCGGTCGGTCCGGTCCCAGACCATCCCTATTTCGTCCAGCTGCTTCTTCCGCTTCGCCGTCAGATACTTCGGATGCACACCGGATCTCTCCCACATCCGCACCGCGGCAAGCCACTGTCCGAGGGAAATCCCCTCCGCCGTCACATATTTCACCGGAACATCCAGATTCCCGTTCTCCTCAAAATAGCGCCGCGCCGCACCGAAATTTTTCTCCCAGCCCGTATCGTTCCTGACCTCCCAGCGCATCCCGAGCGCCTCCAGCTTCGCGATCTGTTCGTCGGTCAGCGCTCCGTCCAGCACGCCTTTTCTGATATACCGCTGGTTATAAATCCAGTGTCCCAGCGAATACCCGTCCTCCGTCACATACCGCGCCGGAACCTCCAGGTCGCCGTTTTCCCTGTAATAAGCCTTTGCCTGCTCATACATGACGGCCCAGGAGGTCGTCAGCACCTCCCCCAGCTTCTCAAACAGCATCCGGCAGTCCCGCACCTCGTCGATGATCCGGAAATGCTCCCGCACAACCGCGTCCTCCTCACCCAGCGAGCGGTAATACGCCGCCGCGGTCTGCATCTC
>CATJJD010000166.1 GCA_949740385.1 uncultured Lachnospiraceae bacterium | reverse complement strand
TACAAGGAGCGGCGGGTGGGAAACAATCTGGGGCGTCTGGGGGGATTTTCGGAGGAGGAGATTGCGGCGGTTATGGAGCCTGCGGTTGGGATGGACGAGCCCTTCCGCTACCGCAACAAGGCGCAGTTTCCGGTGGGGTGTGACCGGGATGGGCGGCCGGTGGCGGGCTTTTACGCTTCCAGGACCCACAGCATTATTCCGGTGGAGGACTGTCTGCTGGGCGCAGAGGAGAACGGCCCGGTGCTTCGGGCTGTGCTGGCGTGGATGGAGAAATATCGGATACCGGCCTACGACGAGAAGAGCGGAAGCGGTCTGGTGCGCCATGTGCTCATTCGCTGCGGCTTTGCGACGGGAGAGATTATGGTCTGTCTGATTATAAACGGGGAAAGTCTTCCAAAGCAGCAGGAGCTGATTGCGGAGCTTCGGAAAGAGAAGGGAATGCAGTCGATCTCCTTCAATGTCAACACGGAGCGGACAAACGTGATTCTCGGGAGCAGGACATGCTGCATATGGGGAACGCCTTTTATTACGGACCGCCTCCGTCTTCGAAAATGCGGCTCTGTCTGCGGGCCGGGAGAGCCGGAATTTGCGGTGACGGAGGCGGCGGTGTCCTACCACATTTCTCCCCAGTCCTTCTACCAGGTCAATCCGCTGCAGACGGAGAAGCTGTACAGCATTGCGCTGGATTACGCTGGTCTTACGGGGAAAGAGAGCGTGTGGGATCTGTACTGCGGGATCGGCACGATCTCGCTGTTTCTCGCCCGGCGGGCCGGTCAGGTTTACGGAGTGGAGGTTATCCCTCAGGCGATCGCGGACGCCAGGGAGAACGCGCGGCGAAACGGCATCGAAAATGTCCGCTTTTTTGTCGGGAAGGCTGAGGAGGTGCTGCCCCGGTTTTATGAGGACGGCAGTAAGCAGCAGGCTGCGGATGCGTCCGATATGCGCCGTCCGGACGTGATTGTGGTGGACCCGCCGCGCAAGGGGTGCGACAGGGTCTGTCTGGATACGATACTTCGGATGCAGCCGGAGCGGGTGGTGTATGTGAGCTGCGTCTCCGCCACACTGGCGAGGGATCTTCGGGTGCTGGTGGATGGGGGGTATGAGGTGAAGAGGGGGAGGGTTTGTGATTTGTTTGGGAATACGGTGC
>CATJJD010000165.1 GCA_949740385.1 uncultured Lachnospiraceae bacterium | reverse complement strand
TTTCGTCCGGCGCGGGCTGCCCGGATACGCGGCATTCCATATGGACTGCCAGAAGAATAATAAGCCTCATAAACGCCTGAGCCATAAAGCAGTACGGTAAAAATCCGTTTCTTTTTATGTGCTGATTATATGACAGAAAGGGAGAACAGTCAGGGAAAATGTATCATGAAATCGACTTAGATAAAATAGACAGAAATGCAGAGCCGCCGACAGAGGAGCCGGCTCGTCAATACTACTTCATGGCAAAATGCCGGGATTGGGTAAAGGGATTTGAACAGAAAAACCATCGTCTGCCCTGCGCCAGCGTGGTAAATATGGGGTGCCAGATGAACGCCAGAGATTCCGAGAAGCTTTCGGGCATTCTCTCGGACATCGGCTACGAGCAGACGGAGGACGGGAACGCCGATTTTGTCATCTGCAACACATGCACGGTGCGGGAGAACGCCAACAACAGGGTATACGGAAGACTCGGCAGCCTCCACGGCTGCAAAAAGAAAAATCCCCGCATGAAGATCGCCCTCTGCGGCTGCATGATGCAGGAGAAAACGGTGGTGGATAAGATCAAAAGCTCCTACCGCTTTGTGGACCTGATTTTCGGCACCCACAATATCTACATGTTCGCGGAGCTTCTGTACCGATGTCTCACCTCGGACTCCATGATTGTGGACGTCCTGGAGGGAACGGACCGGATTGTGGAGGAGCTGCCGGCCAGGCGCAGATACTCCTTCAAATCCGGCGTCAACATTATGTTCGGCTGCAACAATTTCTGCAGCTACTGCATCGTTCCCTACGTGCGGGGCAGGGAGCGCAGCCGAAAGCCCGAAGACATTGTAAAAGAGATCGAAAGCCTGGTGGCCGACGGCGTCTGCGAGGTGATGCTCCTCGGCCAGAACGTGAACTCCTACGGCAAAAATCTCAAGTCCCCCGTAACGTTTTCCGATCTGCTTCGCATGATCAACAAAATCGACGGCTTAAAGCGCATCCGATTTATGACGTCCCACCCAAAGGACCTGTCCGACGAGCTGATCCTTGCGATGAAAGAGTGCGACAAAGTGTGCAGGCATCTGCATCTGCCGCTGCAGTCCGGAAGCTCCGGCATCCTTTCGGCCATGAACCGGCACTACGATAAGGAGCAGTATCTCGCCCTTGTAAAAAAGCTGCGGGAGGCGATACCGGACATAGCAATCACGACGGACATTATCGTCGGTTTTCCGGGGGAGACCAGAGAGGACTTTATGGAGACGCTGGATGTGGTGAGGCAGGTGGAGTACGACAGCGCCTTCACCTTCATCTACTCAAAAAGAACGGGAACGGCTGCCGCCTCCATGGAAAACCAGTGCGATCCTGCGGAGGTAAACGAGCGGTTTGACATGCTCTTAAAGGAAGTGCAGGCCATCAGCATGCGCCGGGCTGAGGCCCGCACGGGAACCGTCGGGGAGGTTCTCGTGGAGGAGGTAAACGCGAAGGACAGTTCACTGGTCACCGGGCGGCTGTCGGAAAACGCAGTCGTGCACTTTCCGGGAAATGCGGATATGATCGGCAAAATTTATCCGGTTCGGCTCACCGAGTGCAGAGGCTTTTACTATCTGGGCGAGCTGGTTCAGGGTGCGGATTGTAACCCTGATTTCTCCGAAAAAATTTTTTCCGAAAATGCTTGCAAATAGAACAGATGTTTGCTAGAATAAGTGAAAACGATTCAGCAAAGGAGAGGCTATGTACGCATATATCAGGGGACAGCTTGCGGAGACCGGGCCGGATTCCATCGTAATCGAGGCCGGCGGCATCGGATACCGCGTCCACATTCCCGGAAAGAGTCTGAATTACCTCCCGCAGATCGGGGCGGAGCTTAAGGTGTACACCTATCTGCACACAAGAGAGGATGCCATGATACTGTACGGATTTTTCCTGCGGGACGATCTGGAGCTGTTTAAGCAGCTGATCACCGTAAGCGGCATCGGCCCAAAGGGCGGCCTTGCGGTGCTCTCCGCGCTGGATGCAGACGAGCTGCGGTTTGCGGTACTCTCCGGCGACGCGAAGGCCATCGCAAAAGCGCCTGGAATCGGGGCAAAGACCGCTCAGCGGGTCATACTGGAGCTTAAGGACCGGCTGTCTCTGGAGGAGGCCTTCGAGAAGAAATCCCAGGGCGCGGCATCTTCTGAGGGACTTCCGCAGATCGGGCAGGTGAAGGAGGATGCGGTGCTGGCTCTTACGGCCCTCGGCTACTCCTCAACCGAGAGCCTGCGGGCGGTTTCCGGTGTGGAGATCACGGAGGACATGGATGTGGAGGCCGTGTTAAAAGCGGCGTTAAAGCGCATGTCACTGATGTAATAAGGCGCAGGAGTGCATGACAGAATGGAAAAACGTGTAATATCAACTCAGATTCAGGAAGAGGATTACAAAATCGAATCAAGCCTGCGCCCGCAGCAGCTTACGGACTACATCGGGCAGGAGAAGATCAAAGGCAACATGAAGGTGTACATCGAGGCGGCGAAGGCCCGCGGGGAGGCTCTGGACCATGTGCTCTTTTACGGTCCTCCGGGACTGGGCAAGACGACGCTGGCCGGAATTATAGCCAACGAGATGGGCTCGCACCTGAAGGTGACAAGCGGCCCCGCCATCGCAAAGCCCGGGGAGATGGCCGCAATCTTAAACAACCTGGCGGAGGCCGACATCCTCTTTGTGGACGAGATACACCGCCTGAACCGGCAGGTGGAGGAGGTTTTGTACCCGGCGATGGAGGACTACGCCATCGACGTCATGATCGGAAAAGGGGAATCCGCCCGCTCAATCCGCCTGAACCTTCCGAAATTTACGCTGGTGGGCGCCACCACGAGGGCCGGTATGCTATCGGCCCCATTGAGAGACCGGTTCGGCGTCGTCTGCCATATGGAGTACTATGGGGTGGACGAGCTGAAAAAAATTATCGAGCAGTCCGCCCGGGTGCTGCAGGTTGCGATCGACGAGAAGGGCGCCTACGAGCTTGCACGCCGCTCAAGGGGAACGCCAAGGCTTGCCAACCGGCTGTTAAAGCGGGTGCGGGATTTTGCGCAGGTGCGCTACAGCGGACGCATCACCTTCGAGGTGGCGGCCTTTGCGCTGGATCTTTTAGAGGTGGACCGGATGGGCCTGGACCAGAACGACAGAAACATCATACTTACGATCATCGACAAATTTGACGGAGGCCCGGTTGGGCTCGACACCCTGGCCGCCTCCATCGGGGAGGACTCCGGCACCATCGAGGACGTCTACGAGCCATACCTTGTCAAGAACAATTTCATCAACCGAACGCCAAAGGGGCGGGTTGCCACCGACTTCGCCTACGCTCATTTCGGAAAGCTTAAGGGAGGGCAGTGAGATTTTTCATCCCGCGGTGAGCAAAAAACAGACCTCTTTTTTCTCCGGAAGCCCTCCGCAGAAAAAATGCTTGCACCAGGGCCGGCATAAGGGTATAATACTACATATGGTGTTGAAATGAAGTGGAGGATACGATATGTCAGCCAAGACAAGCGCAGAGGTTGTAATTGACGGCAAGGTTTATACGTTGAGCGGATAAGAAGGAGAAGAGTACCTGCAGAGACCAGCTGCTTACATCAACAATAAGATTGCGGAATTTGAGTCCATGGACGACTATCGCAGCATCCCGCTCAACATGAAGGGGACGCTGCTCCAACTGAATATTGCGGACGATTACTTCAAGGCGAAGGCGCAGGTGGAGAAACTGGAGCGGGACATGGAGCTGCGGGACAAGGAGCTCTACGATCTCAAGCACGATCTCATATCGAATCAGATCCGGACGGAGGACGCTCTTTCGTCCCTTAAGGAGCTTGAGGCGGAGAACCGGGAGCTTCTCTTAAACAAGACGCGCCTTGAGGCTGCTCTGGAGGATAAGCTGCTGGACGGCGGGAAGAAGGCCGCCGCAAAGAAGGCATAAGTACATAGGTTGGGTTAAGGGGGACAGTTCCGGTACTGTCCCCCTTTTAATAAAGAGGGCAGAGAGATGGATATGAGAACAACAGCAGAGAGAACGGCAGACGTGTTTGAGCTGCTTGCGCCGGCTGGAGACACGGAAATTTTTCAGGCGGTGATCGGGGCGGGAGCGGACGCGGTGTACGTCGGCGGAAGCGCCTTCGGCGCCCGGGCCTACGCGGCCAATTTCGGCACAGAGGAGCTGCTTTCGGCCATCGATTTTGCTCATGTGCACGGGCGGAAGGTGTACCTGGCCGTAAACACGCTGCTCAAAAATCACGAGCTTGAGCAGCAGCTCTACGGCTACCTGCTGCCGTTTTACGAGAGAGGGCTTGACGCCGTGATTGTACAGGACATCGGCGTGCTGTCCTTTATCCGTCAGGCCTTTCCCTCACTGCCCATCCACGCCAGCACCCAGATGACCGTTACGGGAACCAGCGGCGTAAGGCTTATGCAGGAGCTTGGGGCAGAGCGCATCGTCATGGCGAGGGAGCTGTCCCTTGCGGAGATTGGGCAGATTCGAAAAGAGACCGGGGCACAGCTTGAGGTTTTTGTCCACGGCGCGCTCTGTTACTGCTACTCCGGCCAGTGTCTCTTCAGCAGCATGCTGGGGGGCAGAAGCGGAAACAGGGGCCGCTGCGCCCAGCCCTGTCGGCTTTCCTACACAGTGCTGGACGAGAACCGGAGAGAACGGATGAAGGAATTCTGCTGGCTGAGCCTTAAGGACCTGTGCGGCATCACGGATTTGAATAGACTCCACGAAGCCGGTGTATACTCTCTTAAGATTGAGGGGCGCATGAAAAAGCTCTCCTACGCGGCGGGCGTCGTTAACGATTACCGCACATACCACGACAGCTTTCTGTATGCACTGGCAGACGGGAAAGAACCAGAGGCGGTCTCCAGAAAAGTGCCGCAGAAGCTCTCGGAATACGGCAGCCGAAACGGCTTTACCGACGGCTACTACAGCCGGCACAACGGCAGCGATATGGTGACGCTCGAAAAGCCCGGCTACGAGGGGCAGGCGGAAATTGTCGTGCCGCCCTTAAAGCGGCACGCCTCCGCCAGGCTTGTACTGCGGGCGGGAGAAAAAGCGCGTCTGTTTGTGCAAAGCGGCGGCGTATCGGTCTCTGTGGAAGGGATGGAGGTGATGGCCGCCGAAAAAAAGCCCCTGGATGTCCGGGAAGTCATAGAGCGCATGAAAAAGACCGGGGACACCTTCTTTGTGATAGACGAGGTTGCGGCGGACATGGAAGGGGATGTTTTTCTGCCGAACGGCGCGCTGAACCGGCTGCGCCGGGACGGGACTGAGGCGCTTTTAAGGGCGCTGACCGCGCCGTACCGAAGGAGCGGAAAAGGGCGGCAAACGCCTCCCGCTCCCGTTTTCTGCCGGCCGGCTTCGGCTCCCGATACGGTCTGCCTGATCGAGAACCGAAGCCTTCTTCCCGCCGTTGTCTCCAGTGCGGCCGTTACGACGGTCTGCCTTGAGACCGCGGCTTACGCAGGAAGGGATTTTCTTCCTGCGCTGTCCTCTGACGTGGAAAGGTGCAGGGAGGCAGGAAAGAATGTGCAGCTTGCACTGCCGCGCATCTTCCGGAATGCCACAGAGAAGCGCTACCGGAACATGGCGGCGCAGCTGCGGGAGCTGTCGCCGGACAGCGTGCTGGTTCGAAATTACGAAGAACTTTTCTTTGTGAGAGAGCATCTGCCCGGCCTTTCCCTGACGGCGGACCACAGTCTTCCGGCGTACAATGACCGGGCTGTTCATGCGCTGGCCGGGCTGGGGGCGTCGGTAAACACCGTTCCTTTCGAGCTAAACCGCGCGGAAATTTCCCGCCGGTACAACCGAAACAGCGTTATGACCGTATACGGGCGCAGTCCGCTTATGGTGAGCGCCCAGTGCGTTGCCGCCCGAACCGGCGACTGCAGTAAGCCGGTTATCCGGTATCTCAAAGACCGTTACCGGGCCGAGTTTCCGGTGAAAAATTACTGCGGGGACTGCTATAACGTGATCTATAACTCCCTCCCGACGATGCTGTTTGCGGAGCTGGAAGAGCTTGAAAAGGCGAAGATCAGCCGCTTCCGGCTTGATTTCACGGTGGAGTCAGAGAGCCAGGCGAGGCAGGTTCTCTCTTTGTACGAGCAGTTTCGCTCAGGAGAGAGGCGCAGGTATCCAAAGGAGTGGCAGAAAAACTACACGAGAGGCCACTATCACAGAGGAGTGGAATAATGGTAAATATTGTCGTACAGGCTTCCAAATATCTGATGATTATATTGTTCCTGGTGTACGCCTGCGAGGGCTTTTTCGCATTTACCCACAGCAAGAAACAGGAGGGCCGCTGCCGTGTTCAGCGCGTCCTTCTGTACGCCATTCACTTTGACGCCTTCCTGGTTTTGTACCTGACCACAATGGATGTGCGCATGATCGGCTTTTATCTGATGCAGGCCGTTCTCATATCCATGTTTTTTACCTCGTACCACCTGCTTTATAAAAACGCCTCGAAGCTTGTGTTAAACAATATGTGCATGCTTCTTGCCATTGGCTTTATTATACTGACCCGCCTCTCCTTTGAGCGGGCCTTCCGCCAGTTTCTGTTCGTGTGTGCGGGCTATGTGATTTCCCTTCTGATTCCGGTAGTGCTCTCCAACATGTCAGTTTTCCGCAGGCTGACATGGGTGTATGCCACGGCGGGAATCGGAGCGCTTTTTGCGGTTGCGGTTGCGGGCGCAACGAGCTACGGGGCGAAGCTGAGCATATCCATAGGTCCGGTATCGGTGCAGCCGTCGGAGTTTGTGAAGATCATTTTTGTCATGTTTATCGCCTCGATGCTGTACAAAAGGAATGATCTGCGGCAGCTTTTTATCACAGGCGCAGTCTCCGCCGTGTTCGTTCTCATGCTGGTGATCTCGAAGGATCTTGGGGGCGCCCTCATCTACTTTTTCACGTTTCTTGTCCTGGTGTTTGTTGCAACCCGAAAAATCGTTTACTTCGGGGCGGGGCTTGGACTTTTGTCCCTTGCTGCGTATGCCGGCTACCATCTGTTCTCCCATGTGCAGACAAGGGTTGTGGCCTGGTCTGATCCCCTTTCGGTCATCGACGACCAGGGCTACCAGATCTGCCAGTCTCTCTTTGCAATCGGAACCGGCGGCTGGTTCGGCCTGGGCCTGAATCAGGGGATGCCGGGCAAAATTCCCGTCGTGTCAAAGGATTTTATCTTCTCCGCCATCTCGGAGGAGCTGGGAGGCGTCTTTGCGCTGGCCCTTATTATGGTGTGCATCAGTTGCTTTTTTCTGATTATGAACGTGGCGATGAAGCTGTCCGATCCCTACTACCGGCTTGTGGCAGTTGGGCTTGGCACGCTTTACGCGCTTCAGGTATTTCTGATGATCGGCGGCGGCATCAAGTTCATACCGTCCACCGGCGTGACGCTGCCCCTCATAAGCTACGGGGGCAGCTCCCTGCTCTCGACGCTCATGATGTTCGGCATCATTCAGGGGCTCTACATTGTGTCGGGCTCAGAGCCGGAGGCGAAGGCAAAGCAGAAGGGGCGGCCGAAAACAGAGCGAAAGAAGGGGAAGAACCGGGAATTTCTTGTTGTCATGTACCTGTTTCTCGCCATGTTTCTCGCCATGATGGCGTATTTTGTCTGCTTTCAGGTGTTTCTTAGCGAGGAATTTATCAACAGCCCCTACAATTCGCTGCAGGATCTGTTTGCGGAGCATGTGGTGCGGGGCGATATTACCTCATCGGACGGCCATGTGCTGGCCACGACAAAGACAGACAAAGACGGGGAGGAGAAGAGGGAGTACCCTTACGGGCGCATTTTCGCCCACGCGGTGGGCTACGCGGTCAACGGAAAAGCCGGCATTGAGAATCAGGAGAACTTTTCGCTGCTGCGCTCCCACGAGTTTTTCATCACCCGGCTGGCCGACGAATGGCGGGGCGAAAAAAGCCAGGGAGACCGGGTTGTCACCACACTGGACTTTGACATTCAAAAGAGGGCTTACGAGGCGCTCTCGGGCCATGACGGCGCAATCATCGTCATGGAGCCGAAAACCGGAAAAATTATCGCCATGGTTTCTCTGCCCGACTACGACCCGGAATTAATTGCAGAGAACTGGGAGGACATTACGGCAGAGGGCAGCACGGTGCTCTACAACCGGGCGACGCAGGGCAAGTACGCCCCCGGCTCTATCTTCAAGCTGTTTACGACGCTCGCCTGGTACCGGGAACATCCGGACAGCTACGGCAAATTCCACTTCGACTGCGACGGCGCCTTCACAAAGGACGGACAGACCATCCACTGCGCATCGGGCCGAAAGCACGGGGAGGAGAATCTAAAGGATGCCTTTGCCGATTCCTGCAACGCGGCCTTTGCCAGTCTCTCCCTCACACTGGATACCGACGCCTTCAACGGGCTGTGCGAGGGATTGCTGTTCAACCAGGATCTGCCGATCGCCTTCGAGTCGGGAAAGAGCAGCTTTTATCTGTCAAAGGAAGACTCCGACGCCATGATTATGGAGACCGCCATCGGGCAGGGCAAGACCCTTGTCTCGCCGCTTCACATGCTTCTTGTGGTGAGCTCTGTCGCAAACGACGGCGTCCTGATGCGCCCGTACCTTGTGGATCACAGCGAAAACAGCGCGGGTATCGTCGTAAACACCAACGAGCCAGCAGAGTACGGGGCGCTCATGACGAAAAAGGAGGCGTCCATTCTGCAGAAATACATGCGGGCTGCGGTGACGGACGGCACCGTGTCAAAGCTCTCCGGTCAGTCCTACACAGCTTACGGAAAGACCGGCACGGCGCAGGTGTCGGACTCCTCCGACCAGACAAACGCCTGGTATATCGGCTACGCTAAAAAGGAGGGGTACGAGGACATCGCAGTGGCCGTTGTGCTGGAGGATGGCGGGGCCGGAAGCACTTACGCAGTTCCGGCGGCAAAGCGGGTGTTTGACTTGTATTTTAACCGATAGTCTGGTATACTTGTTAGAATGCAGGCCGCAGATGATATATGTCGGGCATGTATCATCATGACACAGGAGGGATTGCAATGATAGAGGCAACAAGCTGTGGCGGCGTAGTAATCTTTCGTGGTAAGATACTGTTATTATACAAGAATTTTAAAAATCGTTACGAGGGCTGGGTGCTTCCGAAGGGTACGGTGGAACCGGGAGAGGAGTACAAGGAGACAGCAGTCCGGGAGGTGAAAGAGGAGACCGGAGCGACGGCGACGATTATCCAGTATGTCGGCAGAAGCCAGTACTCCTTTACCGTGCCGGAGGATACCGTGGAGAAAGAGGTTCACTGGTATCTGATGATGGGCGAAAGTTATTATAGCAAGCCGCAAAAAGAAGAGTATTTCGCAGACTCTGGCTATTATAAGTATCATGAGGCTTATCATCTGCTTAAGTTTGCCAACGAGAAACAGATTCTGGAGAAGGCGTACAACGAATATCTGGATCTGAAAAAGAGCAATTTGTGGGGCAGCCGCAAATACTACTAAAAACCGGTCAGGGTGGTTGAGGCATGAGATGGTACAGTAAACTATATGTAAGCGAATCCATTGGGAAGAAAGCAAATCGAATAAAATGGCGGATTAAGCACGGCGCAGGAACTCCCGGCGTGTACGTCCTGGCCTTTGCGTCCAACAGCGAGAACCTTCTGGACGTTATTCCCTCGTGGAATCTGATGCAGAGGGCGTATCCGAAGAAAAATATAAAGATTATCGGGCTTGCGAAGGGCTATGACGATGCGCTTGAGCTTGTGCGGATTATCGTGGACGAGACTTACCAGAATACCGGCAGCGTGGACGTGTGGAGCTATCTGCGGGAAGAACGGAGGTCCGTATGACGATCGTGCTTTTGATTCTTAAGATTTTGGGGATCGTGCTTCTCGTCGTCCTGGGACTCATTGCTCTTGTGCTCTTTGTGCCGGTCCGCTACCGGATGCGGGGCAGCTACCGCACGAAGCCCGCAGTCACTCTTCGGGTGAGTTATCTTTTTCACCTGTTTGTGTTTGGTTTTGACATGATGCCGGAGCGAAACGACATGTATATCCGCATATTCGGGTTTAAGAAAATTCTGACAGAAGCTGATAATACGGAAGAATTTGAAGATACTATCGAAGAAACTGCCGGCGCCGGCGTGAGCGCGGCGGCAGAGGAGACGGCGGAAGCGGCTGCCGATTTTGCGCAGGTGTCCGTCGAAAAGAAGGAAGAAAAAATCGAAGCGGAAGCGTCGGAAGAGACTTTCCCGGAGAGCGTGTGTGGAGACGGCAGCGAAAAGTCCGGAGACAGCCCGAAAAAGAAGCGAAAAAAGGACCGCATACCGCTTTGGGAGCGGGTCGACGGGTTTTTCGGGCGCATCCGGGACGTTCTCTTACGGATACAGGCGGTGCGGACGAGGATCAAAAAAATTCTGGAACGGGAGGGCGTGCGGGAGGTTCCTGGCTTTCTTTTGAACAGAGCGCTCCTTCTCCTTAAAAGACTGTGCCCGAAGAAATTCTCCCTCACGATGGCTTACTCCACCGGTTCGCCGGACACGACGGGACAGCTCCTCGGGGTGCTCGCGTGCTTTCCGTATGCCTTTCGTCAGGGCTGGAGCATCACGCCGGATTTTACGGCGGACAGCTTCTATGTGGACGCCCGGTTCGATTTACGGGGACGCGTTTTCCTGTATCAGGTGCTTATGATTGCACTGTCGGTTTTACTTGATAAGAATTGCAGAACATTATATAATGAAATAAGACACGGCTCATGACAGCCGTCTAAGGAATGGAGGCAACAGTATGGCAGATAACAGTTTTAACAATACCGTGGAATCACTGTTTAAGGGGATGGACAACTTTATCACCACAAAGACCGTTGTGGGGGATGCGGTGCACATCGGAGACACGATCATCCTTCCTCTGGTGGACGTTTCCTTCGGCGTGGCCGCCGGAGCGTTTTCCCAGGAGAAGAAAAATAACGGCGCAGGCGGCATGGGCGGAAAGATCAACCCGAGCGCTGTGCTGGTGATTCAAAACGGCGTGACAAAGCTCGTCAACGTCAAAAATCAGGACAGCGTGACAAAAATTCTCGACATGGTGCCGGACTTCGTGAACCGCTTTACCTCCGGAAAGGGCGGCGACGAGGACCTGACCTTTGAGGATCTTGCAGACACGGAAGAGAGCAAAGAGCAGCAGTAACATTGAATCAGGGGAAGCGG